>CAYGXY010000122.1:0-5333 GCA_964354045.1 uncultured Dehalococcoidales bacterium | reverse complement strand
CTGCATCTCGTTTTCAGTCGGTCGCGCCGTCGGCTTTTTTGAATGCCAGATCGACGAGCTGCTTGAGTATTCGAGCCGTTGCTCCCCAGATGACCTTATCATTATATCTGAAAAAGCTTGCCTTGCCGGTAACACCTTCGGCGCTGCGGGTCTCCTCCCAGTAATTGCTGTCGTCCGCCAGCGACGTGAATGGCACCTCAACGAGTTCATCGATCTCATGCTTGCTCATGGTAAATTTATATGGATATGGGATGATGCCGACGAACGGCGTGATCAGGAAATTGCTGGTGAGCGTGCCCATGCTGTCGAGTTCCCCCAGTATCTCCACGTCCTCAGGCCGTATCCCTACCTCTTCGTAGGCCTCGCGCAGGGCAGTGTCTTGCAGACTGCCGTCTTCCTTGTGATGCGATCCGCCGGGGAAGCAGATTTGGCCTTTGTGATATTCCATCTCCTCTGTCCTTTTGGTGAGCAGGACGTAGTATTCCCCGTCTTTCTTATATATAGGGATGAGCACGGCGGCCGGGTGAAGCGGTTTATTTGAGAACAGGACGACCTTCTTCTCGCGCTGGGCCAGCATTCGCTTGATCTCTTGTTTAAGCATGTGTTATCCGATTAATCATCGGTGCGATTCAGGTACTCGTAGTAATCGTTCAGTTTGGACAGCACGTTGGCTGCTTGATCCATAGTTCGGTAATGGACAATGCGCCCTCTGGACTCGATTTGCGGGACTACGGCGTCAATCTCTATGCTGTAGCACCAGAGGATGGCTGGCTTATCGTATTTATCTATGATGCGGAAACAATCTAGCACGGGGTCCATCAGCGGGTGATATTCGCCGGGGAGTATGATGAACAATCCGTCCACGTTATCATCGGCGGCGAAGGTATCTATTACAGTGCCCAGTACGACGTTCAACGGGTTGCCGGCTATCATCGATGGCGGCCATATATCGGCGGGGTTCCCCAGGTGCTGCCATGGCGGGGCCAGGGTTTTCAGCTTCTTTAAGCTGGCCTCTGATAGTTTGGCCAGGTTCAGGCCGTGGCGCGCGCAGGCGTCTGTGGCCATGATAGCGCCTCCGCCGGTGATGCTGATGACGCCTACGTTTCTGCCCTTCATTAAAGGCAGTTTCAGGAAGGCCCTGGTCATGTCCTGGAATTCGCTCTCGCTGGTGACGCGGAGCACGCCGCACTGTTTGAAGGCTGCATCGTAGACCTCGTCACTGCCGGCAAGGCTTCCCGAGTGTGATTGTGCTGCCCTGGCCGACGCTTCGCAGCGCCCCGATTTCAGGGCCAGTATCGGCTTCTTTTTCGATACGCGACTGGCGACCTCAATGAACCTTCTGCCGTTTCTCATGCCCTCGATGTAGAGCATGATGACCTTCACCAGTGGGTCGTTTTCGAAGTATTCGATGCCGTCGGCGAAATCTATATCGCAGGCGTTGCCGATGTCGATGCCTTTGCCGACGATATGGAAGTACGGTAGGCCGCTCATGTAGAGCCCGGTCTGGCATATTATTCCGGTGGGGACTTCTTTCATGCCGATCTTGGTAAAGGCCGTATTGAATTTCAGATATGCATTGCCTGTGCCGAAAGTGTTCGGCCCGACGATGCGGGCGCCGCCTTCATGTGCTATGCGCACTACTTCGCTTTGCAGTCGCTTGCCTTCCTCATCACCGTCGGCATAACCCTGGCCGACTATGGTGATGGCTCTGATTCCTTTGTCTGTGCATTCTTTGACCAGCTTGGGGCCGTGTTTGCTAGGCGTAAGGATCACGGCAAGGTCGATTGCGTCCGGTATCTCCGCCAGGCTGCGGTAGCATTTGACGCCAAGTATTTCGTCTGCGCCAGGGTTCACCGGGTACAATTTTCCTTTATATCCGTAGCCTTTCAGGTGCTCCAGAACGTTCCATCCGAACGGCCCGGTGGCCCTGGTCAGGCCAACGAGCGCTATAGATTTCGGCTCCATGAATAGCTTCATTATCTCAACAGTATCTTTTGTGTCGACGGGAACCACTAGCGGACCTCCTTATTTGCAACCCTGTTCCAGAGTTTATCGATTTGGGCTCTGACCTCGGACAGCTCGCAGTCCGTGTTTATGATGACGTCGGCGTATTTCGCGCGCTTCGCTGCTGGAAGCTGTGCTTGGATGCGTGCACGAGCTTCGTCTTCAGTGAGGCCGCCGCGCTCCTTGAGACGTTTGACCGCCACCTCTGCCGGCGCGAGCGCGACCCAGACCTCGTCGGCGAGGTCCGTCCACTTGGCCTCGATCAGCAGGGCGCCTTCCAGAACGACGACGGGCGTGTCTTTTTTCTTGAGGCGATCGATCTTGGCGTGGGCCATCTCCCGTATGCGCGGGTGGACGATGGCATTCAATCGAGCGAGGGCTTCTGGTTTGTCGAAGACGATGTGGCTCAGCTTTTTGCGGTCTATCGACCCGTCCGTCTTTCTGATGCTCGGCCCGAATTCATCGACAAGCTCCTGATTGAGCTTTGTTTTAGGTTTGTATGCCTCATGGGCCAGTTTATCGGCATCGATTACAATAGCACCTTTGTCAGCAAGCATCTGAGCTATGGTGCTCTTGCCACTGAGTATGCCGCCGGTGAGTCCGATAACAAACATCTTCTTGGTCTCAATTGCAGTTTGGCTGTAACCAGTGTACCAACTCGAATGATAGCGGGTCAAGTTTAAGTTGGTGCTTAAGTCGTATCAACCCCCTGCTATCCCCCTCGTGGGGGAATCGTTATCCAAACCCCCTATGAATCCCCCATACTTTGGGGGAATTAAAATAATCTGGGGGACACCCCCAGCTCTCCCGGCAGGAGCTTCTCCTGCACCTCTTACCTGTCATTGCTCGACTGGATCGGGCAATCCAGAAAATTAGGGTGGGTTGAGCGCAATGAAGCTCGCCGTGCCAGTTTATAGAGTTACAACATCTTACAGATATGATAGAATACATAATGTGGAGGATCGAGATGCGAGAGGCTTTGCTTTACGAGAAGCTCTCCGGCTCTCGTGTTAAATGTAACATATGCCAGTGGCGATGCGTACTTAGTCTGGGCAAGTATGGCGTGTGCCGTATGCGCCAGAACGTCGATGGCATCCTCTTCAGCCTCAACTATGCCTTAGCCTCATCGGTAGCTGTAGACCCTATAGAGAAAAAGCCCCTGTTCCATTTCTATCCCGGCAGTTCCGTGTTTTCTCTTGGCACGTGGGGTTGCAACTTCCACTGTACGGGCTGTCAGAACTGGCAGATAGCTTGCACGGACGTGTCTTCTCTTGAAGGCTCTCGTGCGATCTCGTCGCAGCAGGCCGTGGACGCGGCTAAGCGCAACGGGTGCAGTGGTATTGCATGGACATATAATGAACCTGCGATCTGGTTCGAGTATACGCTCGATTCAGCCAAACTCGCCAAGGAGAATGGATTGTACACTGTTTATGTGACCAATGGATATATCACTGAAGAAGCCCTCGATATGATAGGCCCGTATCTGGATGGTTATCGCGTCGATATTAAAGGATTTACTAATAAACTGTATAAGGATCTTGCCAGAATATCCAAATGGCGTGGCATCACCGAAGTTACGGAAAGGGCTAAACATAAATGGGGTATGCACGTTGAGGTAGTAACGAATATCATTCCTTCGATGAATGATGATGATGAGCAGCTCGAAGGGATAGCAACCTGGATAAAGGATAAACTCGGTGACCTGACACCGTGGCATATTACGCGTTTTTATCCACACCATCAAATGGAGCACATATCGCAAACGCCTATGTCCTCGTTGGATCATGCCTATGACATCGGCAAAAAAGTTGGCCTGCGCTTTATTTATATGGGTAATGTGCCAGGAAATTCGCATGAAAATACTGTATGCTATTCATGTGGTAGTTTACTTATTGCCAGAATAGGGTATAATACAAAAATCGTTGGTTTGGATGGTTCTATGTGTCGTAAGTGCGGTGCGGAAACGAATATAAGGGTTGGAGAGGTATGCGATGTTTAGATTTCCAGTAGTTTCAGGAAGATTCTATCCCGGTACGCGCTCATTTTTGGAGGAGCGAATTGATGATCTTATCGATAGAAAGGTGCCGGCGGAGGATGTATTGGGCGTTCTATGTCCGCATGCCGGATATAACTTCTCCGGCGCGGTAGCGGGGGCGGCTGTATCCAGAGTCAAGTTTAAGGATACTTTCATAATACTTGGTCCAAACCATACAGGTCTGGGACAACCCTGCAGTATCATGGTGGAGGGTACATGGAGAACTCCTCTAGGTGATATGGAGATAGACAGTGAGTTGGCTCAAGCTGTATTGGGATCATCGAGTTATTTACAGAAGGATGAGAAAGCCCATCTCGAGGAACATTCGATTGAAGTACAGCTCCCGTTCCTGCAATATTTTAAAGAGGATGTGAAATTTGTTCCGATAGTCCTCATGGGTGATGCGGCAGGTGAGGTATATAAAGATATCGGGAAGGGCATAGCAAAGGTGGTCAAAGAATCCGGTGGGAAAGTAGTGATCATGGCCAGCAGTGATATGTCACACTATGAAACACAGGCTGCTGCCAAGGAGAATGACTTCAAGGCTATCGAGGCGATACTTGCGCTGGATGCGGATGAATTGTTGAAGCGTATAAGGGACCATCATATTACAATGTGTGGCTATGCTCCTGTAGCGACTATGATACATGCCTGCAAAGAACTGGGAGCGAAGAAAGCAGAGCTGGTGATGTATCAGACCAGCGGAGATGTGACCGGAGACTTTCACAGGGTTGTCGGTTACGCCAGCGTGATCATTAAAAAGTGAGGGATATATGCATCCATTAGTGGAACTGGCCAAGCGGACTATCGAAAGTTATGTGCGCGAGGGAAAGGTTCCACCGCCACCTCAGGATTTGACCCCGGAGATGCGTGAGCAGGCCGGGGTTTTTGTTTCCCTGAAGATCAAAGGAAGTCTGCGCGGGTGCATCGGTACCTTTGCGCCGGAGCGCAAGACCGTTGCCGAAGAGGTTATGGCTAACGCGGTAAGGTCTGCCACACGCGACCCGCGCTTTAATCCCGTTATGCCGCAGGAGCTCGGCTCGCTGGAGTATAGCGTCGATGTCCTCACTTCTCCTGAGCCTGTTGCTGGTGATGCCGACCTCGATCCAAAGAAGTATGGTGTGATAGTTGAGAGCGGCGGCAGGCGCGGTCTGCTGCTTCCCGATCTGGAGGGCGTCGATACTGTTGCATATCAGATCGAAATCTGCCGAGCTAAGGCTGGCATACCTGCAAACGCGCCGGTGAAGCTGCACCGCTTTGAGGTCAAGAGATATAAATGAGAGATAAGATTAAG
>CAYGXY010000121.1:0-3629 GCA_964354045.1 uncultured Dehalococcoidales bacterium | reverse complement strand
GAGACGTGGATGCCTGTCAGAGTCAATGTAAAAGATAAAGATCTGAAAGCGGTGATTGATTTTTTTGTGCAGAAGTCCGGCCATTCGTTTAACGACGTCCTGGATTTCAGCTTAGACTCCCAGACATTCGACGAGGGAGTTGTCTCCTTTGAACTGCGTGATGAACTGATAGGAAATCCCATCTTTCGCACACTGCACGGCGGAGTTATTTCATCAATTCTGGATATAACTGGCGGGCATACTGTTCATATAAAGGTGTTCGAAGAAATCAGGGAGAAACCCTTTGATAAGCAATTGGAGAGGCTGAGCAAGATTGGCACAATCGATTTAAGAATAGACTACCTGCGACCGGGCAAAGGACAACACTTTACAGCCAAAGGTCACATTTTACGTATGGGTAAAAAGGTGGCGGTCATCCGCACGGAGTTGCGTAACGAGGATTCAGTCCTGATCGCGGTGGGAACCGGAACCTACACAGTCGGATAGATTTCAATAGCATCAATATGACTCTATATTTATATTGAGGAGGTTCACATTGACAGACAGGAACGTCGATGACGAGCTTCGCTTCGCAATAGATTTCTTTGTTAAGACTGCTGGACCCGAGTTCTCACAATTCATAGGATTCAGCATTGAATCCCCAACTTTTGATACCGGAATTATAAAATTTGATATGAAGGATCGACTCGTCGGTAATCCGTATTACAGGGTGCTGCATGGCGGTATAATATCCTCAGTGCTTGACACTGTCGGTGGCCATACGGTTTACCTTAACCTGTTCCGCAAGATTAAAGAAAAACCTTCTGAAAAACAGTTTGAGACGTTGAGTAAGATTGGCACAATAGATTTGCGCATCGACTTCTTGCGTCCGGGACGGGGTAAATCATTCACGGCAAAAGGATACATGTTGCGTGTGGGCAGCAAGGTGGCCGTCACGCGTATGGAACTTCATAATGATGAAGAAGTGTTGATAGCGGTTGGTACTGGGGTATATAGTGTGGGGTAGGGCACTGATTACTTGCGGAACATGCTGAGGAATCTGTCTTCGTATTGAGGGAAAATACCCCACTTATCGAGTTCATCCTTTAGCTCATGCGGTTCTCTGTCGCCGCGAGCAACATCCATAAACATCATTTCAATCCGATACCTGGCCTCTGTCGGCACACCGGCCGCATCGACACCCAACAGACCCATGCTGTTCATTTCTGCCACATTGTTCTTAAGAGACCCCTGTGTCATCTCACTTATGAATTTCAAAAGAGATACATCCCACAGCTCATCAACACCCTTGATAATAGCAGCGAGGTTATCTTTATCTTTATCTATTTTATCGTTCAGACGTCCAACTACAACTTCCAGCTTATCGGAAACGATCAGGAGGTCTTTCTGTTCGTTCTTGTAGTTATAATATAGACCAGGCATATGCAGCCCATACTGATTTATGATCATATCTAAATATCTCTTCGCGCTTTCACCGAACCCCTCCAGCCTCGTGAGATAATAAGGAGTAACCACCCTTGGCCTCTCGGAGCTGACCCTTCCCTCTCGAATAACGGTCTCCTCGCCTTTTACAATCTCGGAATATATCGGTTCGGTTAAAAGGTAATAGTTAATAACAGTGGTTCCAAATGTAGCCAACGTCTGTCGCGGCAACCTCAGCACCTGAGTCTGATTTACTGCTTCTCTTATTCTTCCGTCATCCATTTGCATTTGGCCTCGCTCCTACCACGCACCACACAAAACGAATATACTTGGAAACCTATAAGGAAGCTTAATCAACCCCCTGTATCTCTAATCCTCCTTAGTCCTTCCGCGGAAGGACTAGCTCTTCCAAAGGTTTCTTAAATCTACAGCAATTTTATCCTGCCACGACAAAAGCAGCAAGCTTAATCGACGCAACCCGCTTATATTCGTATTCGATACACACCGGCGCGTCCTATTGAAAAACCGAAACAACTAAGGTAAATATATTATTAGATAAGGATTAGGCGTATTATATAAATGTCTCATTACTATAAATCAGTAACCGGAGGTATACATGCCCATCTACCAGTACTACTGCGAAAAATGCGAAAAGGAATTTGAACTTAAGCGCCTTATGGCGGAAATCGATAAACCGGCACCGTGTCCTAAGTGCAAGAAAGAGGGCACCAGGTTAGTGACGGCATTCTCCTCTATGGTCGGGTTGCAT
Organism: uncultured Dehalococcoidales bacterium; assembly: GCA_964354045.1. GTDB lineage: Bacteria > Chloroflexota > Dehalococcoidia > E44-bin15 > E44-bin15 > JAYEHL01. Next base: position 1,438 of record CAYGXY010000121.1, on the reverse strand, counting down.
CTGAAAACACCGTCAAAAGCAATATTTAGGGAACAGGCAGTAAAAAAGACCACCAAATCTCGAAAGATAGATCAGGGTAAAAAGCGCAGTAAGAAATAAACTTCGGACAGGATAGTTAGATTTAGTTTCTTTCGGTCGTTGGTACTTCATTAGAAAGTGTTTGCAAGCACTCTTCAGGCGATGAATTAAACGCGCTGCATATAATTTTCTTGAAGTTGTCCGGAGTTCTTGAGCTTGAAGGGATATTTATTCTTTCGCCATTAATTATGATTGTTGGAGAGCCTGTGACACCATACAATTCATTCAAATCCTTCTGCACATCAAATAGAGGATAGTTTCCATTCAGCCAGGTGCTCTGATCGCTGTACTGGCCACTAATGTTATATGTTGAATCAGTTGCTGAAATACAGCTGGCAAGATTTTCCAAGTTTACCCCAGCCTCAGTTAAACAGCTGCTAGAATTACCACCTTGTACAAAACAGCTTAAATAGTCAAAATATTGCGACCGGTCTTCATTTTGCATACAGTACTGCCGCAGATTCTCATCCAGCTCCTGCTTCCCGTGCATGGCATAGTAAACGAAGTATATGGCGATATCCGCCTTATCTTTCAACAAATCGTATACCGGCAGCATCATCTTCTCAGCCTGCAAGCCATAAGGGCAATAGCTCATTACAAATATCTTCACATCTGGCCTATCGCTCTTGGGAACTTCTGTAGAAGTGTTGTTTGTATTATCTGTGTTGCTTCCGTCCATATAATAATAATATCCTGGTCTAAATAAGACTTTGCCGTCCTTTGAAACAAAAGATTCATATTCATTTTGCCCTATACGCATATGGATTTTGTACATCCCGCTTTCCTCTGTTACATCGAGCAATGATGCGCCTGAACCTCCGCTCAGATTATTGATATAGCTTATAGCTTTGTTCGCAGCGTCCTGAGCAGTAAGCTCTGTTGGAGAGCTGCTGAGGCGATACGCAGCTTCAAAAACAACATACGCTGTCAATGCAAAGACAGCTATCGAGAGGAATATCAGTGGTTTTAAAAGTTTTTCCATGTATTTCTAATTTCTTATTATATAACTTATTTCGTCCTTCAGCCAATTAGATATTATACGACATATAAATATAAAACACCCCTGAAAGTGGGGGGTTAAATTCTTTTGGTAACGCATACAGGATTTGATTGCCATTGTCCGGGACTAGTTGGTATGCATGGCAATGCCTGCCGCGTGACGGGCTGCAATGTAACCGAATGTCATCGTGGCGCCTATCGTGCAACCCGGGCCCGGATAAGTAGTTCCCATCACGGATGCCGAATTGTTCCCCACGCAATACAGCCCCTCGAAAATTTCTCTGTCATTGCGGCGCACTCGCGCATACTCATCCGTGACCAGCCCGCCCTTGGTTCCCAGATCGCCAGGCACGACTTCAAC
>CAYGXY010000120.1:0-2817 GCA_964354045.1 uncultured Dehalococcoidales bacterium | reverse complement strand
TCGCTCTGTATAGTTCCAGAATAAACCCTGAAATATGTAAGCTTGCCCACATACGGATCAGCACTCATTTTGAACACCAGCGCCGCCAGAGGACCGGAGGGATCGGCAGAGATGGCCTCTTCCTGATTCGACTGGATATTCTGCGCCGTGATATTCCCCATATCCTTAGGTGAAGGCAGATATTTACATACGGCAGCAAGTACGGTATTGATCGCCGCGTTCTCCGTGGCGGAACCAACGAGAATGGGAACAATCTTCCTCTTAATAACAGCTGCCCTGAGGCCCTTGCGGATTTCCTCTTCCGTCAGGACGGTTCCTTCAAGGTATTTGGCGATCAGCACATCATCCGTCTCAGCCACCGATTCCACCAGCTTCTCCCGCCACTCCGCCGCCTTCCCTTTCAGCGAGTCAGGGACATCGCCCTCTTTATCCTTGCGATATGCCTTCATCGTAATAAGATCGATGATGCCCTCAAACTTATCCTGCGCCCCTATAGGGATCGTCAGCGGCAGGCACTGATTGCCGAACTTCCCCCTGATTATATCTGTAACCCTGAAGAAGTCGGCGTTCTCACGATTAATCTTGTTTATATATATCATACGCGGCAGCTTCTTATCCTCGGCATAGCTCCAGGTAAGCTCGGTCCCTACCTCAACCCCTGAAGCGGCGCACACAACAAATATCGCGGCATCGGCAACGCGTATTCCTGCCTTGATCTCGCCGACAAAATCCGGATAGCCGGGTACATCCAATACGTTGACCTTCACCCCCTGCCACTCACAGGGAAGAAGGGATAGATACAGGCTTATCTTGCGTTCCACCTCATCCGGATCGTAGTCCGAGGTAGTGTTCCCTTGAGCGACCTTGCCCAGCCGGGTGATCGCTCCGGCATTGTAAAGCATTGCTTCAGCAAGAGAAGTCTTTCCAGCGCCGGAATGGGAAAGCAGCACCACATTGCGAATATTCCCCGGGGTGTATTGATGCATCACTAGTCTCCCTTCAGTAACACTTCTTGTCTGATTTTAGGCATTCAGAGTAATATTATACCTTTTTTACGTAATCTCTGGCAATTCTAGGCGATGCTACGGTAGGGGCACGACATGGTATCTGTCTTAAAAGAGGTGTCCTTCCGCGGAAGGACTGGGGTTTTAGGGGTATCCCCTATTTTTTATACTTCCCCCAAGACTGGGGGCTAAGGGGGTTGATCTTAACTGTCATCATCTGCTCGACGGTACGATCTGGGAAAGGCACATCGCGATGTGCCACTACGCCCATGTCGATGCGACGCCGTTTCCCATCCTTGCTCCTACCGCTTATTAGATGCTATAATCCAGCCACACTGAGACTTCAAGGATCGACATTATGAAACTAAGCCGAGAAGATGTACTGCATATCTCCGCGCTGTGCCGCATGAAATTAAGCGAAGAAGAGGTCGAGAGGTTCCGCAACCAGCTCTCGAATATACTGGATAACTTTGAAATCTTACATCAGGTCGATACGACAGATATACCGCCTACCGCATATCCCATCCCGCTTTCGAACGTTGCTCGCGATGATGAAGTAGCCCCATCGTACTCTCAAAGCGACATACTGGCCAACGCACCTCGGCAGGAGGACGGACAATTCAGGGTAAGGGCGGTGCTGGAACAGCAATGAAAAACAGCGATCGACTTTACGACCTCACCATCGAACAAGCGCACAAGCTCCTCAAGAACAGGGGGATTTCATCTGTCGAATTAACCAGAGCCGTGCTGGAACGAATCTCCCAGGTGGAAGAGAAGGTACACTCTTTCGTCACTGTGACCAAAGAGTCGGCTCTGAGCCGGGCGCAGGAGGCAGACGCACGCATAAAGCAAGGCGATAGCTCGCCTCTGACCGGCATACCAGCACTGATAAAAGATAATATGTGCACTAAGGGAACCCGCACTACTTGTTCCTCCCATATGCTGGAGAACTTCGTTCCGCCATATAACGCCACGGTGGTCGAGCGATTGAATCAGGCGGGCATGGTCATGGTGGGCAAGGGGAACATGGACGAATTCGCCATGGGATCATCGAATGAGCACTCCGCATTCTTCGTAACGCATAATCCATGGGATCTGGAACGTGTGCCGGGCGGCTCCAGCGGAGGTCCGGCGGCATCTATCGCCGCGGGTGAGGCGATCTACTCCCTGGGCTCGGACACAGGCGGCAGCATCAGGCAGCCCGCAAGCTTCTGCAGCATCGTCGGCATGAAGCCTACATACGGACGCATCTCAAGATTTGGGCTTGTGGCCTTCGCCAGTTCCCTGGATCAGATCGGCCCCATGACCAAAGATGTAACCGATTGCGCCCTGGTCATGAACGCCATCGCTGGGCACGATCCTAAAGACGCCACATCAGTTAATCGACCGGTGCCCGATTATACCAAGTCCCTGACTCCCGATTTGAAGGGCATAAAACTGGGCGTGCCGAAGGAATATTTCGTCGAGGGGATGGAAGGTGGGGTGCGCAACGCCATCGAGGCTGCCATATCGAAGCTGGAGCAGCTTGGAGCTTCAGTTGACCGCGAGGTATCGCTCCCCAGCACCAAATACGCCCTGGCCGCTTACTATATCATCGCCCCGTCCGAGGCTATGGCCAACCTGGCCCGCTACGACGGCGTGAAATACGGCTACTCTCACGGGGGCGACAACATGTGGGACGCCATGGAACAGACCCGCGGCCACGGCTTTGGCCCGGAGGTTAAACGCCGTATAATACTAGGCACATACGCCCTATCGGCCGGCTACTACGACGCTTACTATGTGAAGGCGCAGAAAGTGCGTACCCTCATAC
>CAYGXY010000119.1:0-5881 GCA_964354045.1 uncultured Dehalococcoidales bacterium | reverse complement strand
TCTAATCGTAACAGGGAAGTCCAGAGGGCACACCCACTGGCAGGGGTTTGGGGGTGTCCCCCATCTTTAATAAAAATCCCCCAAAGTATGGGGGATTACAGGGGGTTTGGGCAAATGTCTTACACCCCAACCTCTGCTAACAAAATCTCCACTGACACGTCTTATATATCAAGGCAAGAGATTAAAAATCAAAGTCTAAACGATAAATCAGGAGGAGGAACATGAAGAAATATTGGGGCATAGTTGTGATAACGGTTCTGGCTATTGCTGCCATCAGCGGAATAGCCTGCACGGCGTCTGCCGAAAACAGCAGCCCGAACGTTTTCAACGTCAACGAGAGCGGGAAGCAGATAGAGCTCGCCCCCGGCGATTCATTGGTAGTGACCCTCGACTCCAACCCGTCGACCGGGTTCGCATGGTCAATCTCTGCAATCACCGATGAGGACGTGATAAATGATGTTAGCAACGAATTCAAGGGCGCTGATACCGGGATGATGGGAGCCGGAGGCCAGGAAGTGTGGACCTTCGAGGCCCTCGATAAAGGCACGAGCACTATCGAAATGCAGTACAGCCGCTCCTGGGAGACAGGCGTGGAGCCCGCCGCAACCTTCAACGTAACAGTCGTCGTGAAATAGGGGTGTCCTTCCAGTGCTGGAAGGACTGTGGGTGGGGATTAGGGGGTTGGACATCAACCCCCTTTTCTATTATGGAACAGTGTAGGTCCCCGTGCCGACCGCTATCAGCACGTTATCCTCGTTATGCAGCTCCATGCGCGAGACCGCTATCTTGCTGCCCACCCGCAGGATATTGCTCGTGGCGGTGAAATGCTGCCCCTTGCCCGGCCTTATGTAATCGATGCGCAAATCTATCGTGCTTATCCGGCCCAGCTTCTCCATCTTCTTCTCTATGGACTTGCCCATGACCTGCTTGAAGATATGCAGATACACGGCATGCGCGCCTGCTATATCCAGTATCGAGGAGATGACCCCGCCGTGAAGCACGCGGAATATCGGGTTCCCCAGAAGCTCATCGCGCATATCGAATTTGAGGGTGCCCTCTTCAAGGGACTGCGACTCGATGCTGTAGTTGAGCACATCATTGAACGAGGGGCTGGCCAGCTTAGCGAAGTGCTCGCTCACCTCCTGCAGTTCCTCGCCTTTAACCTTAATCCTTATCGGCATGGCGCCCCTCCTTTTTCATACTACGAGCCCGATATAGCATCCGTGGCGACAAAAGCATAACACAAAACAGACGGGGGTGCCTCCTATTTCCCATTTGCACCTCGTAGCTGATTATGTTAAAATAACAGAGTAATTACCATTAACTTATCCGCGGGGGAGCCGCGAGGCTGAGAGTCCTTCCCCGAATGGGAAGGACAACCCCTGGAACCTGATCTCGGTAATGCGAGCGTAGGGAAGCGGGACCGCGTAGACCAGGAGTCTGGAACCGAACACCGAGGCTCTTGGTTTTTTTGTTTTTATAAAGGAGGTTGCGATGACTCAATTGCAGCTGGCAAAAAATGGAGGGGTCTCCTTTGAGATGAAGCTCGTCGCCGAGGCTGAAGGCGTGACACCGGAGTTCATCCAGCAGGGCGTAGCAGAGGGAACTATCGTTATCCCATCGAATAAGAAACACAAGATAACGCAGCACTGCGCTATAGGCAAAGGCACAAGGGTTAAGGTCAATGCCAACATCGGCACCTCTGCCGAAAGCGGAAGCAAAGAGAGCGAGCTTGAAAAACTTAAGGTGGCCATCGAATGCAAATCGGACACAGTGATGGATTTAAGCACCGGCGGCGATCTGCAGGCTATACGCCGGGCGATCATTGAGGACAGCCCGATACCGGTGGGCACGGTGCCCATTTACCAGGCAGCGATACAGGCCATTCAGAAAAAGGGCGCGATGGTGAATATGACCGCCGATGACCTATTCAAGGCCATCGAGGAACACGCCGCGGACGGCGTCGACTTCGTAACAGTACATTGCGGCGTTACCAAAGCATCCATCGAAAAGCTGAAAAGTCAGGGAAGGGTCACCGATATCGTCTCGCGGGGAGGGGCCATACTTCTCGGCTGGATACTGCACAACAATCAGGAGAACCCGCTTTACGAGCAATACGACCGCCTGCTTGATATAGCGAAGAGACACGATATGACGCTGAGCCTGGGCGACGGTCTGCGCCCCGGCAGTATAGTCGATGCTACCGACAGGGCCCAGATCGAGGAGCTGATCATCCTCGGCGAGCTGGTGGCCCGGGCCAGGGAGGCCGGCGTGCAGGCCATGGTGGAGGGGCCGGGGCACGTGCCGCTGGACCAGATCGCGGCTAACGTCGAGCTGGAGAAAAGCGTATGCAACGGGGCCCCGTTCTATGTACTCGGCCCGCTGGTCACGGATATCGCCGCCGGATACGACCACATAACCGGCGCTATCGGCGGCGCGATAGCGGCCATGGCCGGAGCCGATTTCCTGTGCTACGTCACGCCTTCAGAGCACCTCGGGCTGCCTAGTACAGAAGACGTAAAACAGGGCATTATTGCCTCCCGCATCGCGGCCCATGCCGCCGACATCGCAAGAGGAGTCAGAGGCGCCCGCGAGACCGACAGGAAGATGTCCGTGGCGCGAAAGAACCTCAACTGGGAGGAGCAAGCCAAACTGGCCCTGGACCCCGAGAAAGTGCGCTCTCTGCACAAGAAGAACACCGCCTCCGGCGATACCTGCACCATGTGCGGCGGCATGTGCGCCATGAAGCTGGTCTCCGACTTTCTCGGCGGCAAGACAGGGACGTGTTAAAATGTTAGAAGAGGTGCAGGAGAAATTCTCCTGCCAGGGTCTTAGGGGTGTCCCCTATCCCCCAATTCCCCCAAGAGTGGGGGATACAGGGGGTTGATAATATTTAACCAGAGGTTTCAAACATGGCAAAAATAGTAGCTGTCTGCAAGAGCGAGAAAAAGGGAATGCGTAAAAAGGTCGTCGCCAAATGCGAAGTCGTCGATGGCGGCCTCGTCGGTGACGCGCACGCCGACTGCTGCACCCATAGGCAGGTGAGCCTGCTGGCCATCGAGAGCATCGATAAGATGCGGGCACTGGGACTGAAAGTAGGCCCTGGCAGCTTCGCGGAGAACCTGACCACCGAGGGCATCGATCTTGTAGTGCTGCCCATCGGCATCAGGATATCGATAGGAAAAGATGTCATCCTTGAGGTCACGCAGATCGGGAAGGAGTGCCACACCCCCTGCGCCATCTACCGACAGGCCGGCACATGCGTCATGCCCACCGAGGGCATCTTCGGCAAAGTCGTCCGCGGCGGGACCGTAAAGACCGGCGACGAGATCGTCACAACCGCCGTTTAAGTAACAGGGCAAAACTGGTATAATCATCCAACCACCGTACAGGAGGCGAACCATGAGCGGTCGTTGGATCAGGTGCCTTACGATTCTTCTTCTTGTATCCACAGTTATCTCCGCAGCGGGTTGCTCCAGCACCAAGACAGTTGTAGAAAAGCAGTACATCACGGATGAATTCCCCATCAATCCGGTACACCGTTACAGCCCCGGCGTGTCGGGCGACATAGTCGTCTGGGTAGACATGAGCGAGGGGAACAAGGATATATACGGGCACGACCTGGCCAGCGGCGATGAGTTCCCTGTCTGCACAAATCCATATCATCAGAAATCCCCTCTTATCTCAGGCGATACGGTAATCTGGCGTGACGAGCGCAGCGGAAACGGCGATATCTACGGATACGACCTTTCGACGCATACCGAATTCGTGATCTGCGCCACGACCGCCGAGCAGAACAACCATGCTACGGACGGCGCAACGGTGGTCTGGGAAGACGACCGCTATTACTATAAATGGGACATGGACATCATGGGATACAACCTCAGCACCGGCGAAGAGTTCACCATCTGCAACGAGGCCCACCGCCAGGTTTCTCCCTCCGTGTATGGCGAAATAGTCGTCTGGATCGATAACCGCAACGGCAACCTCGATCTATACGCACGCGATATGTCGATCACCGACCCCGACGAAGCAGTGTTCCCCATCATCGTCAACGTGTCCGCCCAGCAGAACCCGTTTATATACAGAGACTTTATCGTCTGGGAGGACGACCGCAACGGCAACATAGATCTCTACGCTTACAACATGACTACAAAGATCGAAACCGTCATCTGCGCCAATGCATCCGAGCAGCGCAACCCCATCATCAGCGGAAGATTTGTAGTGTGGCAGGATGACCGCAACGGCGAATGGGACATCTACGGATACAACCTGGACACCGAAACGGAGTTTGCCATCTGCACCGCGCCCACCGATCAGACGTTGCCGGCCATATCGGGCGACATGGTGGTATGGGAGGACAAACGCAACGGCAACGACGATATCTATGGAACGAGGATCTCGCTGAAGGAGCAATGAAGGCAGAGATAATCTCCATCGGCACCGAGCTGCTCCTGGGCGAGATCACGGACACCAACGCCTCCTACCTCGCCGCGCAGCTCCCCCTCCTGGGCATCGACCTGATGTGGGTCACCCAGGTCGGCGATAATATGGCAAGACTGCAGGAATGTCTCAGCCGGGCGTGGCGCCGTTCCGATATCGTGCTCACCACAGGGGGGCTGGGCCCCACCGAGGATGACCTCACACGAGAGGCGATTGCGGCAATATTTAATGAAGAACCCAGAATCGATCCTGAATTGGAGCGCAAGCTGCGCGAGTTCTTCTCCAGCCGCAAATTCGCCATGTCCGAGAACAACCTCAAGCAGGTGAAACTCATCCCCTCGGCACGCGCCATCCCCAACCTCAGGGGCAGCGCCCCCGGCTGGTGGATAGAAAAGGCAAGTCGGGAGAAAGAGGTGTCCTTCCGGTCCCGGAAGGACCGGGAGTTTGGGGGTGTCCCCCAACTTTTTAAAAAATCCCCCAAGACTGGGGGCTTAAGGGGGTTGAAATCAGACGCCAGGCAAATCCCCCACATCCTCATCGCCATGCCGGGCCCCCCCGCCGAGATGCAGCACATGTGGGAGAAGGAGATATTTGCCAATCTGCGGAAGCTCGTCCAAACCGATATCATTATCTCAAAAACGATAAAAACGCTGACCATGACCGAATCGGGCCTTGCCGAGAAAGTGGCCCCGCTGCTCTCATCAACAAACCCGTCTATCGGCATCTACGCCAAGCCCGACGGCATCCACCTGCGCATAACCGCCAAAGCCGCATCGAGCGAGGAAGCACGAGCCATGATATCGAATCACGAAGACAAGGTGCGTTTGCTGATCGGCGATATCATCTGGGGCTACGATGACGAAACCCTTGAAGGAATAATCGGCAAGCTCCTGAGCGAAAAAGGCCTTACATTGGCTACAATGGAATCCTGCACCGGCGGTTTATTATCGAACACGATAACGGACGTCCCCGGCAGCTCCGAATATTTCAAAGGCGGCTTCGTCACTTACACGAACGAAGCGAAGGTCGCCTGCGGCGTTGACCCCGACCTGATCGCGCGCCATGGAGCAGTAAGCCCCGCGGTCGCCGCTGACATGGCGCGGGCTGCAAGGGAGCGATTGCAGTCCAATATCGGCATCGGCATCACCGGCGTGGCCGGCCCGGCCGAGATTGAGGACAAGCCCGCGGGCACCGTGTTTATATCTATAGACAATGGGAAGGAAATTAAACTGATCGAGGGCCGCTACCCGCCGCTGCGTCATCAGGTGAAACGCCGCGCTACATACCACGCATTGTATGAGTTAAGGCGGATTCTGCTTCGTATGGGCTAGTGCCAAAAAGAGCCGCTATATATTCCTCTTCATGTTTTATTGTAAAATATTACCCATTGAGACCCTTTAATTTGACAGTCAGGCTATTTGGTAGAAAAAATATTATG
>CAYGXY010000118.1:0-2851 GCA_964354045.1 uncultured Dehalococcoidales bacterium | reverse complement strand
CGAATCAGCGAACGTGCCGTTTGATACGGACGAGCTGTCTCCTGCGCTCCAGGGGGCTCTCAGGGCCCGTCTGGGGCAGGCCAAGACGCTGGAAGAAGTCGACTCTATCTTCTCTAGCACTATTGGGACAACCAAGGTCATGAATGAGGCAATGCAGAAGGTGACGAAGGCGCTGGAGGAGCTGAAGCCGCCGGAGCCTCCGCCGATGCCGCCCATCCATATCGACGTGCATGTGCCGGAGCAGGCTGCTCCCGTTGTCAACTTGAGGATGCCGAAGACGCTGGCGACCAGGCAGACGGTGATCCGCAACAAGATCACGGGTGCGATTGAAAGCACCGAACTCACGCACGTCTATGAGGATGACTGATGGCCATCTCAACCGTTGACGACATCGCTGCTGCGCTGGCAGTGTCGCAGAAGAAGCGGGTGATCAAGAACATCACCGCCTGCAAGGCCATCGGCTCGATGCAGAGCTCGTGGTTGGCCGTAGGTGCGCCCGGCGCCGGAGTGGCTTCCCCTGCCTACAATAACGGGACGGGCTATGCCTGTTCCCGATCCACGACCGGGGCCATCCCCTACGACAACGCCCTGACCCAGAACTACATGGCAAAGCTATTCGCCACGAGCGCTATAGCGGGCACTTTAAGGATCTACGATAGACTCTGGTCCTGCTCCGGCATGGGCTTTGCCGCCACCACCTACACCGTCACAACGCCCGGATCTCTGCCCGCCCGCATCACCGACAACGGGCTGGGCTGCGAGCTGTACGTCGAGCAGTTCGTGGCGGCGGGTGCGGCATCGGGTACGCTGACGGTGAACTACGTTGCCCCCGGCGGAGGCAACGAAGTGGGCATCATACCGGCAGTGGTATCCGCCCCTGTGGCTGGACAGATGCAGGCCGTGCCCCTAGCCACCGGGGCGACGGGCGTGAAGTCGCTGACCAGCGTGGTTAACTCGGCCACCTGGACCTCGGGCAGCTGGGGCATGACGATCTGCAAGCACATCGCATCCGTTGAGGTGCCGCTGGCAGGGATCGGCCGGACGCTCAACTGGGCCGACCTTGGGCTGCCACCCATCCCGAATGACGCCTGCATCTTCTTCGTCTGGCAGGGAGGGGCGACGACCGCAACGCAGGTGCAGTGCACGTTCGAGGTCATTGACAAGTGACACACGGCTATCACAACATCTTCGGGGGCGGGGAGGACTGGACGGATCTGCTGACGTCCGGCATCGCCTACATCGAGGCTGTTGCGCAGGATTGGGTGTTCGGGTCGCCCGCAACCCTGCCGCCGACGCCTCCTACGACGGGCCATGCCTGGTCCCGGCACACCAGCCGGGCACGGCGCCAGCGTGACGATGACGAGGAGTGGCTGCTGCTGCAATGAGCAGAGAGGATGACGAGCGGGACCTCGGGTTCGTGGTGGCGTCTGCGCTGGCCGCTCAGATGGTGCGGGCGCTGGCGTCCCGATACCCGGACAGGCAGTGGGAGAACTTCCTCCTGGCGCAGGACATCGGGCCGGCGCTGGAACAGGTGACGATGCGGGAGGCTGTGCGGAGATACCAGGAACTCCTCAGCATCCGGCAGCTGGGCGACCTTTGGAAGCGGGTCAAGGCATGGATCATGTCCTACCTGCCCGGCCTGGTGCAGGGCGTCAATGACACGACATGGCAGAGGTTCGACGCTCTGGTGCAGGAGTGGATGGTGTCCGGGGAGACGCTGGGCTGGCTCGAGTCGGAGGCGGCCGCCATCTTCGGCCCGGAGCGGGCTTCGATGATCGCCGTCACCGAGGCGACCAGGGCCTACACCGAGGCCGGCCGCATAGCCGCCGACGAACTGATGGCGCAGGGCTACCGGCTGACAGAGGTATGGCACACCAACAACGATGGGCTGGTGTGTGAGGTGTGCGGGCCGCTGAATGGCGAGCCAATTGGCGAGGCGTGGGAGCGGGGGATGGGGCCGCCCGCCCACCCCAACTGCCGCTGCTGGACGACGTTCTCGCTGGTGCAACCATGACGCTGTCATTGGAATACAATGCCCAGGATGTCGCCCGCCTTCATCGTGCCCTGGACGCCCTCGAAGCCAAGAACCTGATGGAGGGCCAGTGGGCGGTCGTCGGCACCGACATCATCAACGAGGTGTCGCCATACCCGCCGGAGACGTGGCGCAATCGTGACCGAGGCGTGGGATACTGGTATGAGCGAGGGTATGGCTACCGGGGCACGAAAGACGTTGGCAGGACATCGGCCCCGCTGGGCAAGAAATGGAGCTACGAGACGCATCCGCTGTACCTGGTCGTCAGGAACACAGCCTCCTACGCCGGCGAGGTCCAGGGCGAGGAACAGGGGATGATGTTCGCCCTCATTGGCTGGAAACGGCTGTCGGTGACGGCGAAGGAGATGCTGCCGAAGATCGTCAAGAAGCTTGAGGCCTATGCCAAGAAGGTGTGGGACAGGACAATATGACGGGAGGACCGGATGGCTAAGAAGGTGCTGGCGAATGGCCCATACATCTACGCATGGGCGGCGAAAGAGTACAAGCAGAAGGCAGCCAAGATCCCGGGCGAGACGGTCCTGTCCATCATTGCCGTTGAAGGTGGGTGGGCCGAGATTGAGAAGCTGCCGGCCGGGACATACAGCGGATACCCGACTGAGGCGGCGAAGTGGTTCATCGGGGATGAGAACCCTAGGGACTGGCACGAGATCGTGCTCCCTCCCGTTGTGCCACCCGTTGAGCCGCCCGTTGCCGGCGCCGTCACGGACGAGCAGGCGGCGCAGGCCATCGTCACGATCCTGAAGTGGATCAAGACATGATTATCGATGTCTGCCGGTACAACCGTGTCATCGACTTTCC
>CAYGXY010000117.1:0-2875 GCA_964354045.1 uncultured Dehalococcoidales bacterium | reverse complement strand
AATGGATACAGGTTCACGACAACCATATCGATTGGCGTGATATTCTTTTCTTTGAGGTGGGACATGTGATCTTTAACGTCGCGCCGCGCCAGTATGCCGCCGTGGATCATGGGATGCAGCGTCTTGACGCGCCCGTCGAGTATCTCAGGGAATCCGGTTATATCGCTGACGCTGTGCACCGGAACGCCGGCTTCCTGCAAAGCCTTTTTGGTGCCGCCCGTGCTGAATATCTCTACCTTCATCTCGTTCAAGCCTTTAGCGAAGTCAATAATCCCTTTCTTGTCCGAGACACTTAAGATTGCGCGCAATGTCTGCCTCCTAGACGATTCTGGTGCGTTCTTCGTTCGATTTACGCTTGACTATCTCGCCGATGACCGCGGCACCGGGCAGCTTCTTCATCAGCTTGTCAGTATCAGCGGGGTCGCAGATGAGGATCATGCCTATGCCCATGTTGAAGACACGGTACATTTCATCATCTTCGATGTTCCCCGTTCGCTGGATGAGTGAAAATAGAGGGGGTACCTCCCATGAGCTTTTGTCGATGATTGCCGCTATTGGCTTGGGCAGCGTGCGCGGCAGGTTCCCGGTGAAACCGCCTCCGGTTATATGGGCCAGGCCTTTGATCTTGGGGAGCAGAGGCTTTATTTGACGGTAATAACATTTGTGGGGCTCAAGCAGGGCGTCTCCCAGCGTGCGGCCCAGCTGCGGGTAGCGCCGTTTGAGCCTGGACGGATCGGCGTCGGTATTAAAAACGCGACGCACCAGCGAATATCCGTTCGTATGCAGCCCGCTCGATGGCAGGCCGATGAGCACGTCGCCTGCCTTAATGGAGCTTCCGTTCTTGATATCGGATTTCTCGATGCCGCCGACAATGAAGCCTACGAGGTCGTATTCACCTTTGGGATATGTGCCCGGCATCTCCGCCGTCTCGCCGCCGATGAGCGCGCAGTCTACATTCTTACAGGCCTCAGCCATTCCTTTGACGATGCTGGCAACTACTGCGGCATCCATCTTAGACATAGCTATGTAATCGAGGAAGAAGAGAGGGGAAGCGCCGCAGGTCAGAATGTCGTTAACGCAGTGGTTTACGATGTCCATGCCTATGCCTTCGTGCTTGCCTAGCGCGCAGGCTATTCTTATCTTGGTGCCGACGCCGTCTGCGCTTGAGACGAGTATCGGCTGTTTATATACTTTCAGTTCAAATAAGCTGCCGAAAAATCCTATGTCGCTAACGACGCCCGGGGTAAAAGTCGTCCGTGCGTGCTGGCAGATGATTTCCTTCAGCCTGTCGTTGGCATCGATGTCGACGCCGGCATCTTTATAGGTATGTTGCGATGGTTTCTTGGCAGGTTTAACCAAGGGTCACCCTTTTTTCATCTCTAGACATAGTTTATTCATATCGAGCTGAACCGGCACAGGGTAGTTACCGGTGAAGCAGGCGAGGCAGAAATAATCTCTGGGAAGAGCGACGGCTTCAACTAATGCATCTACTGTAAGATATCCCAAACTGTCAGCACCTATAAACTTAGCTATCTCCGGGATATCCTTATGAGCGGCAATAAGTTCCCAGCTGGTGGCCATGTCAACTCCAAGGCAGCAGGGGTATTTTAGGGGAGGGGCGCATATGCGCATGTGAACTTCTTTAGCACCGGACTTGCGTACCAGATTTATAACACGCGGCGTGGTTGTTCCTCTCACTATGCTGTCATCAACAAGGAGCACTCTCTTTCCATTGAGTCGCTCTTGCATTGGATTGAATTTTTGCTGTACACCCAGCTCTCTCAAGCGTTGGTGTGGCTCAATAAAGGTTCGTCCTACATATCGGTTTTTCAGCATTATTTCATTATATGGGATTCCCGATGCGTGAGAATAGCCTATTCCGGCTGCCGTCGCTGAGTCGGGAAGGCCGAAGGCCACATCGGCATCTACAGGATGCAATTGATAAAGCTTAGCGCCCATAGCCTCTCTTGCAGAATAGACACGACGCCCCTGAATAATACTATCGGGCCGAGAAAAATAAATGAACTCGAAAATGCATAAACCGCTTGGTTTTCCATTGCCTTCTTTATCGCTATGAAGACCATTGGCATTTATTGCTACAACTTCGTTAGGTTCTATATCGCGCAGGAATTGAGCGCTGGTATGGTCGAGGGCGCAGCTCTCTGAAGCAATAGCCCATCCTCCGTCTAATTTACCTATGCAGAGAGGACGTACGCCTAAGGGGTCACGTACACCGTAAAGAGTATCTTCAGTAAGGATCACTAAGGAATAAGCGCCTATGAGCCTCTTCATGGCGTATCTTATTTTTTCTAAAAAAGACTTCTGGGGTGCTGCTATGATAACGTTTGCTATTACTTCAGAATCAGATGTGGTATGGAAACTGAAGCCCTGGTTTTCCAATTGTTGGCGCAGTTCACCGGCATTTACAATATTGCCATTATGTGCCAGGGCTATTTTCCCTGTGGGGCTTGTCATAAGGATGGGCTGGGCATTTTCAGCGCGGCTTGCGCCGGTGGTCGAATATCGATTGTGTCCGATTGCAATATGACCGCATAACCTTTCCAGAACGTCGTTGTCGAATGCTTGTGATACAAGGCCCATCTTTGTATGACAGTAGATTTGATTGCCGTCTGCGGTCGCTATTCCGGAGCTTTCCTGTCCGCGATGCTGTTGGGCGAAGAGCCCGAAGTATGTGAGTCTAGCTATATCTTCTCCTGGGGCGTACACACCATAAAGGGCACAACATTCTTTCATCTGCGTCTTCGTTCCCCTGATATGATTATATTCTCCCCGTGAGACAGGGTCAATCCCTGAAGTTATGAAGCTTGAGCCAGTCGAGCGCGTAATTCATTGCTTGTTTTGATATGCGGAGTCT
>CAYGXY010000116.1:0-8043 GCA_964354045.1 uncultured Dehalococcoidales bacterium | reverse complement strand
AGGTGCAAGCTCTTCTATTAACGAGATGCTCGAGGTTGCTCTTGACGAAGATATACCGGCGATATTCACCGCCGTCTACCGCGCAGATGATATCGGCAAGAGGGTTCACGAAGCCGGCAAGGTGTGGATCCACAAAGTAGCTACAGTCAGACATGCCGTCGCCGCCGAGCGCCACGGAGCCGATGCCATCATTATTGTAGGAATGGAGGGAACCGGATTTAAAAGCGTGGAGCAGCTGCCGACGCTCATCAGCATCACCAATGCCATAAAAATGATAAAGGTTCCCCTTATCGCTGCAGGCGGTATAGGAGATGCCCGCGGTTTGCTGGCGGCTTTAGGCATGGGCGCCGAGGCCATCTACATGGGTACCAGATTTATGGCCACCGAGGAGTGCCCGATATCGCCGCGCTACAAGCAGAAGCTCGTCGAAGCGCAACCGTGGGACCCCAAGGTGCGCGACCGCATCCTGAACGTGACGCGAAACGAGCAATACGAAGAGATACTTAAGATGAAGGGCAAGGTCCCGCAGGACGAATGGCTGAAAATGGTAGAACAGCATTCATTTAAACGTTCATCGGAGCTCAATATCGACTGGCAGAAAGACTACGACGAAGAAGTGGCGACGCATGTGACGGGCGGCTCGCTGGCGGTGGGCATGATCGATAGCGTGGTCAGCGTCAAAGAGCTGATAGATACGATTATACGCGAGGCCGAGGCGATACTGGCAAAAGATGGCAACATCGGTAAGCTTATACTATAACATTTCCTGCCCATGCCAAAATGGAGCAGATAAGAGAGGTGTCCTTCCGGTACAGGAAGGACCGGGGGTTTGGGGGTGTCCCCCACATTTTTAAAAGTCCCCCGAGAGCGGGGGACTTAGGGGGTTGATCGAGAAGGTGTCATACTATCGATAAATCAGGAGGTAACCATGTGCGATAACGAAGAACTCGAATTAAGGCTTGGCGTTATTGAGGATATTGAGGCGATTAAGAAACTGAAAGCCAAGTACTGGCGCTGCGTCGATAACAAACTGTGGGTTGAGCTGCGGGAGTGTTTCACCGAGGATGCGACGCTGGAGTACGGGACGGACAATCCCAAGGGACGGGAAACCATCATAGAGTTTCTGAAAAACAGCACTGGTAATAAGAAGATCGTAACCATTCATCAAGGCCACAACCCGGAGATCGAGATAACCGGCGACGGAACTGCCAAAGGTATCTGGGCATTGCACGACTATCTGGTATTCGGTTCGAGGATGTCGATAAACGGGTGGGGCTACTACTATGACGAATACGTCAAGATGAATGGCCAGTGGCGTAAGAAAAGCACTCAGATAACCCGTCTGCGTGAGGAATGGAATACAGTCAAATAACAAAGTATTCTAATTGATAGCTGATCTAAAAGATGTCGATAAAAGAGTTGCTGTGTTATATGAACAATAATATTTATTACAAACTCTCTTTTAATCTCTCGGCAAGAGAACGCGTCATCCCAGGAACTGCTGCGATATCGTTAATATCGGCTTCCCGTATCGCTTTTACCGACCCGAACTTCCTGAGTAGTGCTTTCTTCCGCTTCGGTCCTATGCCGGAAATACTATCCAATATAGACTTAGTCGATTCACGGTCGCGTACTTTTTGATGATATCCTAAGGCGAAACGGTGAGCCTCATCGCGGAGGCGCTGCACAAGATGCAACGCCTCGGAATCACGCGGCAGAATTATAGACTCTTCTATCCCTGATAAAAAGATCTCCTCATTTTCCTTGGCGATGCTGGCTACGGGGATGTAGTTCACCTCCAGATCGCTCATCTCATCCAGAGCCGCATTTAAATGCCCCTTACCTCCGTCTATCATTACCAGATCAGGAACCAACCCCCATGCACCATCCGCCTGGCCTACTTTACTGAAACGTCTCCTCAAGACCTCCTGCATCATAGCGTAGTCATCTATTCCCTCAACAGTTTTGATGCGGAAACGTCTGTAATGGGCTTTCTTGGGCTGTCCATCCTCAAAAACGATCATACTGCCAACAGCCGCTTTACCTTGAATATTCGAGATATCATAACATTCAATCCGCTGCGGTGTACCCGGTAAATGCAGCGCATCTTTCAATGCCGCTAACGCAGATTCCGCTTTATCAGTATCTGAAAGATGCTTAACGATTACCTGCTCAATCCCCAACACAGCATTTTCAACAACCATGTCTACCAGCTTCTTCTTCTCACCGCGGAAAGGAACGTACAGCCTCACTTTCGAACCCCGTCTGCCAGAGAGCCATTCCTCTAAAATGAAGAAATCGTCCGGTTGATATTGCAGTAATATTAAAGATGGTATATAAGACGCCGAGCTATAGAACTGATTGAGAAAGCTTGCCATGATCTTCCCGGCGTCCTCATCTTGCACACCCTGCACAATAAAGTTGTCCCTCTCGACAAGCTTTCCTTCCCTTATAAAGAAGACCTCCACATACGCTTGATCATGGTCTTTGGTAAATGCGATGACATCCTGATCGTCTCCTTCAGCAGCGGATACCTTTTGATGTTCTGTGACCATCTCAACCGACCGTATCTGATCACGCAACACCGCTGCACGCTCATAATCCATAGAACCCGCTGCCGATGCCATCTCCAGGCGCAATTCTCTTAAAACGCCCTCCCGTTTGCCTTCCAAAAACATTATTACCTGATTTATGATCGTCCTGTATTCTTCCTCAGACACATCCCCCACACACGGCCCACAGCAACGATGAATATAATACTCCAAGCACGGCCTTCGGTCTTTTCCTGTAATAGTGCGTTTGCATGAGCGGAAAGGGAAGAGTTGCTTTAATAGGTTCAGCGTTCTTCTAATAGATTGAGCGCTTGCGTATGGCCCAAAATAGCGCGAGCCATCTTTCTCCAAATGCCTGGTGACGTAAATCCTCGACCAGTCATCCTGAATGTTTATCTTGAGGTACGGGTATGTCTTATCATCCTTGAGGCGCACATTATAGCGAGGCCGATACTTTTTAATCAGGTTGCACTCGAGGATCAATGCCTCTTGTTCCGAATCTGTGACAATAAATTCGAAGTCATCTATGTAGGAGAGCATCCTTAGCTGTTTATGAGATAGTCCCTCTTGCGTACCGAAGTAGCTTCTTACCCTGCTGCGGAGGTTGGCAGCTTTGCCAACATAAATTACACTGCCTGAACCATCTTTGAAAAGATATACACCAGGTTTTTGAGGCAATGCATCAAGCTGCTTTTGCAAGCGCTTTATGTCCATGAGCTACTTTCCTGAATTAGAGCACAAATGCGAGAATAATTAGGATAACTATAAGAGGGACTGCAATTATAGCAATCTTGCGCAAATCTCGAATAACGTACTGGTATCGGTTTTCATCCAGTTGAATTGTTTGAGAAGACCTCATTGAAACATTATATGCAGGAGTCTGAGCAATATTAGAGCTTGCACTCGCAGGATTGACCGCTACATCGATAGGAGCAGGAGCACCCGACGACTCGGAATGCTTCTCAGTAGACTGAGACTTCTTCTTCCTTTTTCTTTCCCTGCTAATTGCTGCCTGTCTTGAGGCAATCTGATGAGACCTTTTTGTCATTCTAACTCACCTTAACTACATTTCCATTATCTACTTGACAGGTTACAGGTGTATTCATCCTCTTAAAAGCGAAGTCTATGCTGACCTGACACTTCAAATCTAATTTCTTTTCCTGCCCCTTTATATTGATAACAAGAACCGGGCCATTCGCACCATCCCTTACCCCAATCATAATTCCTTTAATAGTTTCGCTTGCCATATAACTCCTTCAATCACTATTTGTTACTGCTCAGCCCTTGGATGCGCCTTATCATAGGCATGCCGAACATGTTCGCTTGTCAGATGCGTATATATTTGTGTCGAAGATATATTGGCATGACCGAGAAGTTCCTGAACCGCTCTCAAGTCTGCGCCGCCGCTCAATATATGTGTTGCGAAGCTGTGCCTCAGAGTATGCGGCGTCACTACTTTCTTAATACCAGCAGCCTTGGCATGACCTTTTAATATCAGCCAGAACCCCTGCCTTGTTAATCGGTCTCCCCGTCTATTTAAACACAGCGCCTGTTCTTCCTTGCTTTTTAAAAGGTGCGGACGCGCCTCCAAGATGTATTCTTTAACACTTCGAACTGCTCTATCATGTATAGGAATAATTCGTTCCTTGGAACCTTTACCCAAACAACGTACAAAACCAGCCTTGAGATTTATGTCGTTGACATCTAGATCCATGAGCTCTGAAACCCTCATCCCGCTCGCGTAAAGCAATTCAAACATGGCAACATCCCTCATCGCTTCAGGTGTGGAAGACTTTGCCGGCTCGGCTAAAAGGATATCAATCTCTGTTAATGACAGCGGTTTCGGCAGTGATTTGTTTACCTTGGGTGAACTGATATTTTCGGTAGGATCGTTTTGAATCTTTCTTTCAGCAACTAAAAATGCAAAGAACGATTTTACTGCCGCTACTTTCCTGGCCACAGTAGCCGATGAATAGTTTCTATCCTTCAAATCGATTATATAATTAATCAGTAAATTCCGGTCTACCGATAACCATTCTGCTTTGAATCCTTTTGCAGATGCCATCCCCTCAATAAAACCAGCTAACTGATATAAATCATTTCTGTAAGCGCCAACAGTATTAGCTGAAAAGCCTTTCTCAATAGCCAAATAATTCAGAAAGGCATTGATTAGATCCCTCATTCATTGCTCCTTTGGCAATTTATAGTGAAGCTATTTTAACATAACGTTAGTAAAAATGCACTAGCCGAAGTTACACATAGCTCTGATACTTCAGATATCAATTGGAGGGGACGAAATCGATTATGTTCAGCTGAAGAGAGGCCCTGCCGCGCCATTCGTTGATCTGCAGATTGAATACAACATCAATTCGAGGAGTCACATCTTTTATAAATCTTCCCATTTTAAAAGCAATCCCGTCCCATTTAGCTTTACCATCGCTTAATTTGAACTTCAGGTGATCACCGCTATTACCGACGCATTTACAGTCGTCAACGATAATATTGCGTGCCAAGAAAGTCGGATATGGATTCGCTGAACCGAATGGCGCCAGCTGTTCAATCATCTTGAAAGTATTCCCCTGTAATTCAGATAGGTGAACCTCGGCATCAATTGAGATATGAGGCTGGATTTTTAATAGCTCCATCTGTTCTGTAATCCGTTCCGTCAACCTCATACGCAATTCGCTTAGCTTATCGGTAGCAATGGTAAACCCTGCCGCCATGGGGTGTCCCCCATACCGGTGCAGAATATCACCGCAATCACCCAAGGCATCTATAATGCTAACCTCAGGCACGCTCCTGGCGCTGCCCTTTGTCCATTCACTCCCCTGCTCAAATACTACAGCCGGACGATAAAACTCTTCAGCTAATTTGCCAGCCACCACCCCGACAACTCCGCTATGAAAATCATGCCCGCCCACCATGATCAGCGGAGAATCAACACGCTCTCCGGTAATCTGTTCCTTAGCCTTAATAATTAAAACTTCGGTCAGACGCTGGCGTTCGCTGTTTTTACTCTCAAGTGAATTAGCCAGATTCCGCGCTTCCTCCACCGAATCAGTAGATAGCAGTTTCAATCCGATACCTGCATGGTCAAGACGACCAGCTGCATTGAGTCTAGGGGCTAATACCCATGATATGACATCGGTATCAATAGCCGATACAGGTATGCCTGCACATTTAGCCAGTTCTTTGATCCCTACTCGCTTCGTATTCTGCAATACCTCTAGACCTCGTTTTACTAAATATCTATTTTCACCCAGGAGCGAAACCATATCCGCAACAGTACCTAAAGCCACTAGGTCTAAAAACGGCTCAACCTTGTTCTCCGACTTCAATGTACTAGTAAGAGCCTGTAGGAGTTTATAAGAAACACCCACTCCAGCAAGATCGTTAAACGGATAACGGGAATCGTTACGTTTTGGATCGATCACTGCAACGGCCGGAGGAATTTCTGACGGGACGTTATGATGATCCGTCACCACAACATCCATACCGATTCTATTTGCTTCTATAATCTCAGGAACAGCGCTGACACCGCAATCGACAGTGATCAATAGACTTATTCCCTGCCCCGACAGGTACGATATGGCAGAATTATTTAGCCCGTATCCCTCATCACCGCGATGTGGGATATACGAAACCACATTTGCTCCGAGTGATTTGAGCCCTTCGTGTAATAGCGTTGTAGCAGTAATGCCGTCAGCATCAAAATCGCCATATACGGCTATCTTTTCCTCGGATTGTAAAGCGATCCGTATCCTCTCTACCGCATCATCTATATCCGGAAGAAGAAAGGGATCATTTTGTAAACGCTCATCCACTGCTAGAAAGGACTCGATCGACTCATTTGTACGGATATCTCTGTTATAAAGCAATTGGACAATCAGGGGTGAGATAGGTATTTTGGCTTTGTGAGTAATTTGATACAGCTGTTCTTCTGATATTTTGGGGAGCACCTGCCAGCAGCCGCGTTTCACGCTCTCCCCTTGTATCTGCGGAAGATTAACGTTGAGTTATGTCCGCCGAAACCGAACACGTTGGATAAAGCCGTCGACAACGTCGCCTTTCGCGCCGTATTAGGCACATAGTCCAAATCGCATTCCGGGTCCGGCGTTGTCAGGTTCACGGTCGGCGGGATGATGCCATTCTGTATAGCAAGTATGCATATCGCCGCTTCTAGAGAACCTGCTGCGCCAAGCAGGTGACCCGTCATCGATTTTGTAGAGCTAATAGGAACATTGTATGCTTCTTTCTCAAAAACGCTTTTAATAGCCATAGTTTCATTTTTATCGTTTAAAGGTGTGGATGTGCCGTGCGCATTTATATAGTTGATTTCACCTGGTTTCATACCCGCCTCTTTGAGAGCAGCTTTCATAGCCCTGGCCCCTCCCTCACCACCATTGGCCGGCTGCGTAATATGAAATGCATCACTGGTAGCGCCATAGCCTACGATTTCCGCCAGGATCAGTGCGCCCCTTCTCTCGGCATGAGCAAGGCTTTCTAAGATAAGTACGGCTGCCCCCTCGCCGATGATAAAGCCATCCCGCTCCGCATCAAACGGCCTGGATGCCTTCTTGGGCTCATTATTTCTGGTGGAAAGAGCGCGCGCAGAGTTGAAACCTGCAACCGCGATCGGTGTTATAACCGACTCGGCGCCACCGGCTATCATAACCGCGGTCTCTCCCCTTTTAATAATCTCATAGGCCTCGCCTATAGCATCGGAGCCGCTGGCGCAAGCCGAAGACGTACAGAAGTTCGGCCCCTTAGCGCCTAACGTTATGGAAACCTGCCCTGAAGCCATATCCGGTATCATCATCGGGATAAGGAAAGGACTGACCCTGTCCGCTCCTTTTTCCCGTAGCACATCATACTGGGTTAACAGGGTATTCAAACCGCCTATTCCTACTCCAATTACTACACCCGTCTCCTCAGACGGAATATTCTTAAGTCCGGCTTGGTTAACCGCTTGAAGCGCAGCAACAACAGCGAACTGAACAAATCGATCCATATGCCTGGATTCCTTACGATCCAGATATTGCGTCGGATCGAATCCTTTTACCTCTGCAGCGATCTTCGTCTCTGTAATCGCAGGATCGTACTGCGTAATAATATCAACGCCTGATTCGCCGTTTATCAGCTTCTGCCATGTCGAAGGAGCGTCGAGGCCTAAAGGCGTGACCATCCCCATACCTGTGACTACTACTCGGTTATTCAATTAAACGATCCCCCTCTTTAGATATCATATAAATGAATCAGCGGGCTATAGCCATAGTTCCATCTCATCATACACAGAAACATAATACCATATAATAACATAAGTTAAATCGCAGTTAAATCAATAGCACAATCGCCTGTTAGGTTGAAGGTGAAGAACACAGCAATCAAATACGAGATTCTTCATCCTTCCCCTGAAGGATTCAGAATGACAGATGTGTAGGGCGGGTTTGAAACCCGCCGCTACGGAACTTGCCAAAGGGGTGTCCCCATC
>CAYGXY010000115.1:0-2619 GCA_964354045.1 uncultured Dehalococcoidales bacterium | reverse complement strand
AATTAAAAGCCGGACGGTTCCGCGCCCTTTCGCCTCAGGAGATCGAACAGAAGCTGAAACCGAGCAAGGCCAAAAGGAAAAGCGAGGAGTGGAAGGAAAAGTTCGAGAAGATGCGGCAGTCCGGGCTATACACAGAGTTCGGCGACTAGCAGGTCCAGCGCCAGATCGCCCTTCCATATGCCCTGCTTGATGGAGATGTCGGTCTCAAGAATCTTGCGGTAGATCTGCTCCAGGCGCTCCATGGAATAATTGCGGCTCTGCTCCAGCGCCTTGTTCAGCACGAAATCATTCATTATCCCCATGCGGTCCCTGATCTCGTTGCGATTGCACTTCTGATTGATGAGTTCCTTGACCTGCACCAGCAGCCGCACCTGCCTTGTTATCATGAAAAGTATGTATGGAGCGGCGGCGCCTTCGTCCAGCATCTGCTGCAGAAGCGGAACCGCGGTGACCGAGCGCCCCTCGATCAGCGCGTCCACCATGGTGAAGACATTGGCCTCGCGGGCGTAGCTCACCACTTCCTTGACATCCTTCTCCTCGATGCGCTTGCCGCCGCAATACAGCAGCAGCTTATCGATCTCGCTGGCCAGCACCCACAGGTTGTCCCCGGCATAAGCCGCCATAAGCTTCACCGCCTCTGGCGATACGACCCCACCACCACCCTTCACCCTGTTGCGTATCCACTCATTGAGCGTATTCCCCTTGAGTTCAGGGAACTGCCGCACCTGAGCCAGCGGCGCAAGCTGCTTGAGCAGCAAGTTATCCTTCTTCTTATTTATATCACCGTCGATAAAAATCAGCACCGTGGTCGGCGGCACCTCGGGCAGCCTCTGCTTCAGCTCACCCCACTCCGCGCGCCAGCCCTTCTTGGGCATTACCTTCTCCGGCTCCTCTTCACCATCCGATTCCTTCGCAGTCCTGGTTCCCTTCTCGAACCGCGAAAGCAGCCCATCCACGATGACAAGACGATGCGTGCCCAGGAACGGCATGGCCTTGCAGGCATCGAGCAGCTGTCCTGGAGCGACTTCCCTGCCGTCGAACTCGGTGGTGTTGGTCGCCAGCGCCTCGCGGTCGCCCAGGCCGTTCTTAATGTGGTTCAGCTCTTCGTGCAGCGAAAACTCGTCGTGGCCGTAGAGAATGTATATCAAATCTGCTTCCTCGACACCTATTCTACCCCATCACCGATGGTGCGGCTAGACCTCGACAGCAAATGTGGTATCATAATCACATAAATCGGGACATGATTGAGAGGTCTTCTTGCTTTGCTATAAAGACCAGCGAAACCGTGAGCTCGAGCCCTCACCCTAGCCCTCTCCCCTGTGGAGGGAGAGGTTAGCTGAAGAAAGTGGTGCAGGAGATTCTCTCCTGCCAGGGGTTTGGGGGTGTCCCCCAGATTATTAAAGTCCCCCAACGTATGGGGGACTAACAGGGGGTTCGGTTATTGTTCCCCCCTTTCAAGGGGGATAGCAGGGGGTTGATCCGTTAATCGACTGCATAAAATGATCGGAGCTTTGAATGGAAATCGGGATAATCGGACTTTCTAAAAGCGGCAAAACAACAGTATTCAACGCACTGACAAAGGGAAAGGCAAACACAGGAACTTACAGCGTCGGGCCCAACGTCGGCGTCGCCAAGGTGGCCGACCCGCGGCTCGAAGTGCTGGATAAAATGTACCACCCAAAGAAAAAGACGCCAGCCGAGGTGAAATACACCGACATCGCCGTGCCGATGAAGGGTGAGCTCAGGGGCGAGCTGCTGACCCAGATCAGCCAGACCGAAGGCATCCTCCACGTGGCGCGCGCCTTTAAAAACGAGAACGTGCCGCATGTAAGTGAAAGTATCGACCCCGACAGAGACGTCAAAACCATGGACCTGGAACTGATCTTCTCCGACCTCTCCATTATCGAGAAGAGGCTCAAGAAGATATCGGAGACATTCAGATCGGCCAAGCCGCAGGAGCGCGAGGGGTTTACGCGGGAGCAGGCGCTGTTCGGGAAGATTAAACCTGCGCTGGAGAGCGAGACCCCCATCAGGGAGATGGCGCTCACCGAAACCGAGCTCAAGGAAATATCCAGCTACAGATTCCTCAGTGGCAAGCCCAGGCTCATCGTATGCAGTATAGGCGAGGACATGCTGCCGCGAGCCGAGGCGCTAGAGCAGGAATGGCGGGCGAAATATAAGCGGCCCTTTGTGGACGTGGCCGCCATCTGCGGCGAGATCGAGATGGAGCTGGTGCAGCTCAGTGAAGAAGAGGCGGCGGTATTCCGCAGTGACATGGGGATAACCGAAGCAGCGCTCAACCGCGTCATTAGGCTCTCATATCACCTGCTGGGCATGATCTCTTTCTTCACCGTCGGCCCCGACGAAGTGAAGGCCTGGACCATTCGCAACAACACACCCGCGGTGCAGGCGGCGGGCAAGATCCACTCCGACATCGAGCGCGGCTTTATCAGAGCCGAGATCATTAACTATGATGACTTTATCAAATGCGGCAATATGGTCGAGGGCAAGAAGCAGGGAGTACTGCGCTCCGAGGGCAAAACCCACATCGTCAAGGACGGGGAGATCATCAACTTCTTCTTTAACGTGTAAGTAACTTTCACCCTCACCTGGCCTCTC
>CAYGXY010000114.1:0-5056 GCA_964354045.1 uncultured Dehalococcoidales bacterium | reverse complement strand
TTGAGCCTGATTTCAACGCCGCCGACCTTTAGGAGGCCTGGCGCTGGATCAAAGAGAACAGCTATTTATTTGCGGGTTAAGATTCTAGTAATCTCTCCTTGGCCAGACCCAGAAGAACCTTCTCATAATCATAAAAATAGTCGCACCCGATATAATGCCCAGCAGTAAGAGAATTATTACGACGGGCACGATCAGTAGAGTACACCATAACGGGCATGTAACCAACCACCAACTCCAGTCAATTACATGAGTAAGCTTCAGGATCAGGAACACGATAAATATCGTAAAGAACGGTCCGCCTATCATGAAACACCCCTTAACAAAACATGGCTAAAGCAGGATCGATAATCATTACTCACTCTTTACAAGCCACTTAGTAGAGCTGTCAAATTTATTGGTAGCTTCATTAAAATGAGCTAGCCCTTCATTTAAATAAGAACTTTCCTTGGTTTCAACCCACTTTATAAGGGACTGGCAACCCTGGATGTAGAACTCTATCCCTTTCAACGCATCTCCCCTTGATTTCTTATACCCTTCTTCCGATGGTTCTGGAACCTCTTTCATCGTCTGGAGTAAGATCGGAAGGTGACGGGTTGCTTCATTCAAAGCTTCGAGGAGTTCTTTGTCATTGCCGCCGATTGCCTTGCTTATCTTACTCATGACCGGCGCGGCCTGGCTTCTAATGCATTCGAAGGTAGACAGCAATTGTACATCAGAAGGCATACTGTCCATCATCTTCTTCAGTTTGGCTTTACTTTTGTCTTCCCCCTGAGCCTGATATTTTACTTTCCCCTTGCACTCGGGATAACGGTCACAAACGTAGAACTCTTCGCCAGAATTCGAACCTTTTTTTGCAGTTCGCAAGATAGTTGCAGACCCACATAATGGACATTTGACATCTCTTGTCATGTAATACCCTCACACATCTCTATAAACTTATGTAATTATAATATATCTTTCACTAGGGCAACAGTTTAGCTAACGAACTATGTGCTGTCAAATAAATAGCTCAAACCGACATCAGTCCAGTACCGCAATACAAGCTTCAACATTGTTCAGTTCCCGGGCATGGGATGATATAATAGTCTCTATGCAAATAGGCGATATAGTTATAATGGGACATGAACGCCAATACCCCTACAAGGTTGTGGCGATAGTAGACACAGGCATCGGCACTATAGTTAAGTACCAAGCAGAAGACCCCACAGTGACACCGCAATTCATAACGCGAGAGCTGCCCGCCAAGAAGAAACCCAAGAAGAAAAAGAGCGACAAAAGGAAGAAACCCGAGAATGAAGCATAATACTGGTGAGCCGCCAGGGTTTCGAACCCTGAACCTACTGATTAAGAGTCAGTTGCTCTACCGTTGAGCTAGCGGCCCCAGCGTTCAAAAATATCACATCGCACACTACAAAGTCAAGAATCGGAAGCGAGTTTCCCACCTATAGCCCAGTTCTCTTTAGCAATATCTTCGAATACGACTGTGGTAGCTTCAGGCGTGGTCTTAGCTATCTTCACCATCGCCTCAGTTATAGCCCTGGCAAGCTCCGCTTTCTGTGCCATGGTCCTGCCGGGCCACATCTCAACTCTAACGATAGGCATTATTCCCTCCTCTTGATAACATTAATTCAACATAGTATATTAAAGCAAGAGTATTTAAGATGTTACAGTCAACCCCCTTTATCCCCCACTCTTGGGGGATTTTATAAACTGGGGGACACCCCCAGACCCTCGGTCCTTCCGCGGAAGGACACCTCTAGGAGAACAGTATGAACGCCTGGGACAAGCTAAAACTAAAATTCAAGAAGGCCATTGGCCAGAATATATTCCTCTGTGACAGCTGTAAATGGGATTGGCGCAGCACATGCCACCACCCCGAGCGCCCCAACGCTACAAAGTGCCCCGATTACGAGAAGCGCGGCACGTAATTACAGCCCTTCGCTTAACCTCTCCGACAGATATACCGGCAGCCCCGCCTTGCTCATTTTCCCCTGCACCGCCGCAATGTCATACGGCACGCGATAGCTGCAGATAACCCGCTCGGCTTCATCGTAAATAGCATAGCTCGCCCTAGGATCGCCGTCGCGGGGCTGGCCCACCCCACCGGGATTAACTATCAAGCGACCTCCACCCAGCTGCAGAACCGGCGGCAACGATGCCTTCAGGCAAACAACTTCGGAATCCGTAAAGACAGCCGGCACATGGGTATGCCCTACAAGGCAGTGCGTGGTGCCGAAACTCTGGAAATTCCCCGCCGCGCTTACAGCGGAGAAGATATACTCATATAGAGGATCCCGCGGGCTGCCATGCACCATGGTGAACTCGCCGCGAGTTACCGTCAAAGGAAGGTTCTGTAGATATTCTCTATCTGCCGAGGTCAACTGCCCGGCCGTCCACCTGCAGGCATCTGCTGCATCGGGATTAAAGTCCGCGGTATCTATTTTGCCGACAGCGGCCCAGTCGTGGTTGCCAGCGACGCAGACGTGAGGATACCGTCTGAGAAGAGTTAAGCAGGCCGAGGGCTCGGGGCCGTAGCCAACGATATCACCGAGGCACCACAGCTCATCCACACCACCCATGGTGTCGATGTCCTGCAACACCGACTGAAAGGCTTCGAGGTTGCCGTGTATGTCCGCAAGTATCGCGTAACGCATATCGCACCGAAATTACTATAGCAAGTTTCACCGGCGTTCGCTAGATAACGATAGGGAAAGCGGGTATAATCTACGATATGAAGGTTCACGATACAGGCGAGTTCGGGCTCATCGAGCTGATCGCCAAAACGGTCGGTAAGACCAGCGGCGGCAAAGTGCTCATCGGCATCGGCGATGACGCCGCATGCTGGCGCGCCGAGGGACTGCAAATCGCCACCATAGACACCTTAATCGAGGATATACACTTCAATTTTAAAAATATCACATGGCACGAGCTGGGCTGGAAATCGATGGCGGTTAACCTGAGCGATATCGCCGCCATGGGCGGGCGACCTTTGTATGCACTGGTATCACTAGGCATCCCCGGAGATACCGAGACAGAAAGCATTGTCGATCTGTACAAAGGTATGCTGGAGCTGGCGAAAAAGTTCGAGGTGCGCATCATCGGAGGCGACACAGTGGGTTCGCCGGTAACAGCGATCACTTTAACGATTATCGGAGAGGCCGAGAATCAGAACAGGATACTCAAACGTTCCGCAGCCAAGCCCGGCGATCTGGTTGCGGTAACCGGCAACTTCGGGGCTTCCGCAGCGGGCCTGGCCATGATGCAGAGGAAGCTAACCTTCGATAAAAAAACCGAGGCGGCACTACGGGAGGCGCACTTCAAGCCCACCCCACGCATCAACGAGGGACAGGTACTCGCAAAAAACGCTGTCAAAGCCGCAATTGATGTGAGCGATGGCTTGTTAGGAGACTTGGAAAAGCTGTGCCTCGCCAGCGGTGTTGGCGCAAAGCTATACAGCGACCGCATTCCAATCCACCCCGCCGTTCTAAAATCGTTCGGCAACGAGGCCGTAAAGCTGGCATTGACCGGCGGCGAGGATTACGAGTTAATATTCACCACCCCGCAGAAAATCGTAAATGTGATAAAACGGGAATTAGCTTGTCCGGTGACAGTCGTAGGTGAGATAGTTAAAGGTAAAAGCGTTGAAGTACTGGATGAAGACGGGAACGAGTTCTCGTGGAATTCTGCAGGCTGGGACCACTTCGCAAAGAGGAAGCGCGCATGAAGCTCACCAGCCACAGCCCGGAGGAAACACAGCGTTTCGGCAAAGAACTGGGCCATCTGGCCCGGGCCGGTGACGTGATACTGCTGGTGGGCAACCTTGGGGCCGGCAAGACCTGCCTCACACAGGGCATTGCCTGGGGACTGAATATCGACGGATACGCCAGAAGCCCATCCTTCGTGGTAGTGAACGAATACCGCGGCAGGCTGCCCATGTACCATATCGACCTCTACCGTCTCGACAATATTGCCGAGATCGCCGATCTTGGTCTGGACGACTATCTGTATGGCAAGGGGCTATGTGTAGTAGAGTGGGCGGACAAGGCGCTCGACCTGATGCCACCACAGAACTTATTGATAAAAATCGACTTGCTAGGCGAAAACGAGCGCAAGCTTGAGCTGACGCCGCACGGTCGACAATATGTAGAGATGCTGACAAATTTCAAACAGGGGATCAGATAGTGGAACTCTCGATAGACACGGCCACCGATACCGCCTCAGTCGCCATATCCTGCGAAGGCAAGCCCATAGCGGAGATAAGCTGGTATGCAGGACAGAATCATACGGTAAATCTTATGCCCAATGCGCTCCACCTATTCAAGCTCACGGGTGAGGAGATTAATAAAATAGATGCTGTTTTTGTGTCGACAGGCCCGGGCAGCTACAACGGGCTGAGAGCCGGGCTCAGCGCTGCGAAGGGACTGGCCTTATCACTTAATATTCGTCTCATTGGCGTAGGAACGCTGGAGGTAGAGGCCTATCCCTATGCCGACATCGGGCTGCCGATATGTGTGATACAGAACGCGAGACGCGGCGAGATCGCCACAGCTACATATCGAATGAGCGCTGCGGGATGGCGCAAACTTATCGATGTGCACATCACAACGCTCGACGCGCTGTGCAAGGCCATCGATTCAAAAACAGTGATATGCGGACAGTTCTCTGACTTCCCAGCGAACCAACTTGATCCAGCACAACTCATCGCCGAACGCCTCGGCGATCTGGCCATTATTCGAGAGAATACCCTGCGCCGGGCTGGATACCTGGCCGAGCTAGGCTGGCGACGGCTTGAGCGCGGCGAGAGCGACGATATCGCCACGTTACAGCCCTTATATCTGAGACGACCGTCTATAACTAAGCCGAGGGAGAAAAAGAGATGACTATATGGCAGGAGATGGCCGATCAGGATATGAAAGAGGCACCGCTATGTTTTGCCTGCGGCCAGAACAATCCGATAGGCCTTAAATTGAAATTCCGCAACGAGGGAGGCAAGGCAGTAACGGAGTTCACCCCCACCGAATACTATCAGGGGTGGCCCAGCGTGACGCATGCCGGC
>CAYGXY010000113.1:0-3701 GCA_964354045.1 uncultured Dehalococcoidales bacterium | reverse complement strand
ACTCCACCTGTATCTTCTTGCCTTTTCCGGCATCGGTATTACCGTATTCCTCGCCGGCGATCAGAACCACGCCCACCTGGTCGACCAGCCAGCCCTTGGTGAGCGAGAAATTGATGAACCCGGGCGGCACCAGCTCCACCTTCTCACAGCCGGGCGGGCACTGGATCAGGCCCACGATATGCCCGCCGATCTTCATCGGGTTCATCTTGGCCATGCGGGCCAGCTTCAGCGGCAGGGCGCAGGCGTAATCGCCATGCTCCGGGTTCTGCGGCCGTTCGATAACGACATCGGGCATAGCCACCGCAGGTATCAGCTTCCGGTTCTGTGCCTCGGCGGCCGCCTTCTCTATCAATTGTGCGAGTTCGTCTTTTATCATGCTTCTCCCATAGTCACGCCGTCACCCCAGACGCGGGCCACCTGCTCCTTGAGCAGCCTGTGCTCCGGGCTGGAGAGCGACGAATCTACCTTGAATATCTTGATCGCCTCTTTGCGGGCGAGCTCCAGCAGTTTCATATCAGAGAGCCGGGCCATCTTCAGGTCCGGAAGCCCGCTCTGCCGAATGCCGAAGAAATCGCCGGGCCCCCTGAGCCTAAGATCCTCCTCGGCCAGTGCGAAACCGTCATGCATGCTCTCGAGGAGCGAGAGCCTCTCCCTGCTTTCGGGCGAAGGGCTCTCAGCCAGCAGTATACAATAGCTCTGGTGCTCCCCGCGACCCACCCGGCCGCGGAACTGGTGCAGCTGCGCCAGCCCGAAGCGGTCGGCCCCCTCGATGAGCATCACCGTGGCGTTGGGGATATCGATGCCCACTTCAACCACCGGCGTGGCCACAAGGATGTGGAACTCGCCGCTGCGGAAATTCCGCATCGCATTTTCCTTATCGGACGACTTGAGCCTCCCATGCACAAGACCTAATTTTAAATCGGGGAAGACATCACGCGAAAGGCGTTCGTGCTCGCTGACCGCGGCCCTGGCCTCTATGACCTCCGATTCCGATATCAGCGGGCAGATTATAAAGGCCTGCCGCCCCTCCTGCACCTGCTTTTTTATGAAACGATATGCCATCTCGCGCTGATCCGAGGCCAGCCATTTAGTTTTTATGACCTGACGTCCCGCGGGCAGCTCGTCGATAACCGACAGATCTAAATCACCATACAGCGTCAGCGCCAGGCTGCGCGGTATCGGCGTGGCGGTCATAGCCAGAAGGTGCGGGTTGGGCCCCTTCTGCCGCAACGCAGCCCGCTGCATCACGCCGAAGCGGTGCTGCTCGTCCACGATGGCAAGCCCCAGTTTCCTAAACCCGACATCCTCCTGGATCAGGGCGTGCGTGCCCACCGCTATGTCTACATCACCGGCCGCGATCCGCTCGTAAGCCGCTTCCTTCTCGCTCTTCTTCATGCTGCCCTTTAAGAGCGCCAGCGTGACCGGCCGATCGAGAAGCCCCGAGAACGTGCGCAGATTGCCCTCATCGCTCTCCTGACGACCGCAGCTGCTTAAAATATTGGATATCGTCGAGAAGTGCTGCTCCGCCAGTATCTCGGTGGGAGCCATGAAGGCCCCCTGATACCCGCTGGCCGCCGCGGCCAGCAGCGCGGCCACAGCTACCACGGTCTTGCCGCTGCCCACCTCGCCCTGCAGCAGGCGGCTCATCGGCTTTACCTTTGCCAGATCGGACATTATATCATTAAGCGAGCGCGCCTGGGCGCCCGTCATTGTATACGGGAGCGACGCAAGGAAGGAATCCAGCACATTATCCTTAGCCGTGATGCGGTTGGCCTTGCCGCTCTCCCTCCAGTCCTTCCTTCTGGAGAGCACCCCCAGCTGTATAATGAACAGCTCGTCGAAGGCCAGCCTCCTGCGGGCCTGATCCTTGGCCTGATCATCATCCGGATAGTGCGCCTGCTTTATCGCCTCCTGCAGCCCGATAAGACCGGCCTCCGCCATGACCCCCTGCGGCATGAAATCCACAAGCTGCGGCGAGCAGGTTTGCACCACCTCTTTGATGATCCTGCGCACCATGCGCGGGCTCAGCCCTTCGGTGAGCGGGTAAACCGGTATCAGCCGGCCCGTGTGCGTCAGGTCATCGCCGGACAGCAGCTCATATTCAGGAGAGATAAAGACCTTGATACCCTTGTAAAGGCTCACCTTGCCGCTGAAAACGTACTGCTCGCCGGTGCGCAGCTGCCGCGCCATGTAGGGCTGGTTGAACCACATAACCTTCATGTTGCCGCTCTCGTCGCCGATGATGGCCTCGGCCGAGCGCCGTCCCCCCGGCCTGGTCTCATTCGCCTGCCAGATGTTGGCCACCACCGTCTGCTCCTGTCCCACCTCGAGCGTGGCCACGCTCTGCCGTTTGCTGTAATCGATATGCCTCCTGGGGAAAAAATAGAGCATATCACGCACCGTACTCACCCCGAGCTTGCGGAAGCGCGGCGCCAGCTTGTCGCTGATGCCCCTGATATCGGTAATCTGCGAATCAAGCTTGAGCGCGATGCTCGGCTGAGGTCGGGCAGCGACCTTCTTTTGCTTCTCCGCGACAAGTTTAGCTTTCCCTTTTACTTCGACCTTCGTTTCGACGTTGCCTCTGGCCGTATCCAGCCACTTCAGCACACCGCCAACCCATCCCTCGCGCTGTGAGACCCCCATCCCCGCGTAGCTGACGCCGCCCAGATGCTCAGGCAGAACGACGGCCCACCGCTCCAGGTAGCGGTCCAGGCCCCCAAAAACAGCGATATCGCTGTATCCCTTTTGCTGCTCGAGAATAAGAATTTTACGAAGCGTGGCCGCGTCCACAGATGTTACTCCACAGAAATTATGTAGCTATAATGAGGCTGTCCGCCGTAAACGGACTCCACTTCCAGATGCGGATATTTATCACGGATAGATTTGACGATGGCGGCGGGCTCGCTGCCCTCCACGTCCGCTCCGTAGTAAATGGTAACTACCTCTCTATCCGATAGATCAACCTGCGGGAAGACCTCTTCCATCAGCGATGGTATATCATCACCGGCGGCGATCAAATCACCGTCAAGGAGGGCGATGTTCTGCCCCTCCTTCACCGACAGATCGCCATAATCAGTGTCGCGCACCGCCTTCGTTACCTCGATGGTACGGACGTTCGATGCGGCCTCTTTCATTAATATGAAGTTGGTGCCGAAGTCGCCCCCGTTATTCAGTGCCAGCAATGCCGCGATCCCCTGCGGCACGGTCTCCGTGGGGACGATGGCCAGCATCTTCTTGGTGAGGGGGGCCACCTGCTCCGCCGTCAGGATGATATTATGGTTGTTCGGCAGGAGGACGACCTTATCCGACGGCACCGCCTGCACGGCGTCCAGCAGTTCCTGTGTCGACGGGTTCATGGTCTGGCCTCCGGGAACGATGGCGGTGACGCCCAGGCTGCGGAACACCTCCTGCATGCCGTCCCCCTGAACCACGGCCACCGTAGCGATATCCACCGCCGGCCTGCTGCTCAGCTCCGCGAGGTCCTTGTGCTGTTTATCCATGTCCTGCACCTTGACCTGCTTCAGCGTGCCCAGCGATGCGGCATACCCTAAAGCAGCAGCGGGATCGAAGGTATGGACATGGGCCCTGACGATGTCGTCGTTCTTGACCACCATCACCGATTCGCCTATATTCTCCAGATGCTTTCTGATCGGAACTGGGTCCAGATTTGAGCCTTCGATGACAAACTCTGTGCAATAGCC
>CAYGXY010000112.1:0-3140 GCA_964354045.1 uncultured Dehalococcoidales bacterium | reverse complement strand
TTACAAAATATACTTATGAGTAAACTAATGATGTTGATGTGGCATCAATTTTAATTTTATTATGCATTTTATAACAGAATTCAATTGGCAATTTGCAGAATTGTTGAAAATACCGAGGAGATTATACTGGGAGTTGTTGCTGTTGGTGTAATAGGCTAATGCTTTGTTCATAAATATTCTCTATCGAATATAAACAAGTATCAAAATAGGATAATATTGTTAATAGAGACAGGGTATCTCAAAAGTGCGCGTGTGTCAATAAAAATATGGCTGGACAAGTAATACCAAAATTCTACCTTTTTAACGTCCATCTCCAAGGTTTGATGTTCCGGCTGGCGGCGACTGCTACCAAGGGCGATGCCGCGATCCAGATGGTGAATGTTATCAGCATGGCCATCGGATAGTCTATATTCGGCCAGCCCAGGTTCGGTGCGATGACGCGCCACAGGAGCATGAGGAAAAAGGAGCTTAAGAAGAAGCCTGGTATTGCTGAGAACAACATAAGGTATCCGAACATAGCTGCCTCCTTATGATTTGATTTAGTCTTATCAACCCCCTATATCCCTAATCCCCCTCAGTCCCCCTTTAACAAAGGGGGACTGAGGGGGATTTCTGGGGACATCCCCAGTGCCCCCGGCAGGATGTATCCTGCATCTCTTATAACCTGTCATTCTGAGCGAAGCGAAGAATCTCGTTCCTCATAGGTTGGGATTGCTTAGTCGCTTGTGGCTCCTCGCAGTGACATTATAATACCTTATTTCTTTTAATATCCAAACTTAACGTATTCCTTAGCTCTGCTGAGTCGCTTGCCTACCGTTCCCAGTGTATCCATGGATCGAATCTTGCTGCCGTTTTTGCGCATGCGGAGGATCGTATTCACCGTCACCGGCCCCAGTCCGGGGACTCGAAGCAATTCATATTTATCGGCGCGGTTGATGTCGATGGGGAACAGCTCGGGGTGACGTACGGCCCACAGCTCCTTCGGATCGACGGTCAGTGACAGATTGCCGTCGCTCTCGAATGGTATCTCATTGTCGCTGAAGCCGTATTTGCGTATGAGCCAGTCGGTCTGGTACAGTCGGTGTTCGCGGTTGAGCAGGTCGGCGTTGGTCAGTGGAGAGCGCTCGCCGGGGAGGTCCGGATCGCCCAGCCCGCGCTGGTAGGCGCTGAAGTACACGCGGCTCAGCCCCAAGCGCTTATACAGCCCCCATGAGTATGTGACGATCTCCTTGTCGGTCTCGTCCGATGCGCCGACAACGAACTGGGTGGTCTGGTGGACGCGGCTGTACCTCGTTTCCGGCTGTGTGAGCCGGCTGATGAGCTTCATTGGTCGGATGATGTCGTCCAAGTAGTTTTTGCTTTGACTGAGCTTCTTGAAGTGCTCCTCTCCCGCCGTTTCGATGTTGATGGAGACGGCGCTGGCCAGCGACACGGCCTGCTCGATGGCGGCGTCTGATGCGCCGGGTATGACCTTGAGGTGCATGTATCCTTTGAACCCGCCGCGGCGCAGGATGCTGGCGGTGGAGATAATGCGATACATTGTATCGTCCGGTGTTCCTGTCACTCCGCTGGTGAGGAAGATGCCCTGCACGCGTCTCGCACGATAGTACTGGAGGAAGGCATTCGCGGTCTCTTCCGGCGTGAGTGTGCAGCGTCTGCTATCGATCCTTGCCCGCAGCGGGCAGTAGCGGCAGTTGTTGACGCATTCGTTCGATACCAGTGTTTTGAAGAGGAATGTCTTGCGGCCGTTCTCGAAGGTGACGGGGTATATCCACTTGTCGTCTCTGGAACGGCGGCGCGCGTCGGTCTCGTTCACGCCGCAGGCGCAGGCCAGGTCGTACTGCGACTCCTGTGACAGGATGGTGAGCTTCTCATGCATGTCCGGGGCCACGCGAACGTAGGGCGCGCTGATCGTTCCGGGGTTGTCGCAGGTGGTGCAGTTGTCCCTCATGGAAATATGATACTACCGTCGAGTGGTGTGGGCAAGGATTGATTTCCCCAAACCCTTTGCTGATTCTCCATCAACTCTGGAGACAAGGCCAGAACTTTTTTCGATGTTGCCAAGAGTTGTTCTAGGAGATAGATACTCTTGGATATCCTGTAGAATAATTAAGCTCCATTTTAAGTGAGGCCTTGTATTTGCACTCAGGTCGATTGAACATGTCTTAGCAGTTGGGTTTCTTTTTACCCATAACCTGGAGGAATATTTCAAACGCCTCCGGTCCTGTATAGCGATATTTATATCCTGTTTCTTTAATCAGTTTTTCACCTGCCATGGGGGTTCCGTATTTAAGTATGTTTAGTGCACCTTCCTGGGCTTTCGACTGCAGGTGTAACCTCCAGGCTATCCTCGTACCCCAATATATAAGCCAGGATGGCAAGGAGATCGAAGGCTTTCCCAAAAGTTTGATCATTTCTGTGTATTTTAACGCACCATCTGCAGTGAAGTTGTAGATGCCCGCTTTCCTCTGTTTGGCGAGGAGCGTTATTATCTCGACCAGATCATCTTCGTGAATAAACTGCCAGGTTGAATCGCAGCCCATCGCTTTCACCATTATCGGGAGGAACATTGCTGTCAAACCACAGGCTTCACCTCCTGGTCCAATGACTGAGACTGCTCGGCCAATAGTCACCTTGATCTCAGGGTGTTCTGTAGCGAATTTTTGAAACATGAGATCAACTTTGGCCTTATCGGAAGAATAAAGATAATCTGGGTTAGGTTTAAGAGGTGTATCCTCAGTGAGTATTTTGGGGTTATCACTCCATGCGCCGTAGGCCGTACCGCTGCTCAAAAAAAACACCTGTTGGACTTTGGCCTGTGCGCTGGCATCGAGGAAGTTTTGGGAGCCTTTAATATTGATCTCATGTGCCATGCGTTCGTCGTGAACATTGACTACGCTAAATGCGAAGTGTATTGCAGTATCAACACTGTTTTCTACAAATATCGTACCGAATGGCTCACGTACATCGTGAGCATAAAACTTGAGCTTGGGAGAAGCGATTTCGGGAGCCCTTCTGCTTATCCCTACTATGCGCTCTACCTCTGCTTCTTGCGTGAGTCTTTTGGCTAACAGGGTTCCCAGATATCCAGAGACGCCGGTGATCGCTACGTTCTTCATCTTGTCCCCCTTTTCCCGTGT
>CAYGXY010000111.1:0-5652 GCA_964354045.1 uncultured Dehalococcoidales bacterium | reverse complement strand
AGGAAGAATCCTGCACCTCTATATCTTACCTGTCATTGCCCGACTTGATCGGGCAATCCAGCCTCCTGGATCATCCGGTCAAGCCGTATGATGACATACGGGACACCCCAAACCCCCGCCAGAGGGCAATCCCTCTGGACTCCTTTTTCAACGCCCCCTTCGGCTGTGCCTCTTCCCCCCTTTACTAAATATGGGGACGGGGGAGTTTGTCCCCTCTCCCTCCGCAGGGGAGAGGGCTAGGGTGATGGCATCCCCGTCATTCCGGCGGAAGCCGGAATCCAGAGAGGGCGCCTTGCATGCGCCCCTACATCTCGAATCAATCATGTAGGGGCAATTCATGAATTGCCCCTGCGGGACACCCTCGATTCTCCTACCCCTCTTCTCCGGCAACCCCCTGATATGAAATATCCTTTGTCCATTATAAAACAAAAAAGAACCCTCGAAGAGAGCTCTTTTCATTATAAACCACCTAGCCCTGAGTAAGCAGGCTTATAACTTCACCGATCTCCACCTCCCACTGATCACCCCCGGCCATATCCTTGTATATCACCATCCCCTTCTCAATTTCATCATCCCCGAAGATGAAGGCGAAAGATACGCCCAGATTGTTCGCCTGGCGCATCTGTGATTTCAGGCTCTTATTACCGAAGCCGATATAAACCGGTATCCCGGCAGTGCGCATCTCGGCCGTGAGCCTGATCGCCTCAGCCTTGGCCTTCTCGCCGGCATAAGCGACGTATATCCCCTGGTCCTCGCTCGGCGGCGGTTCTATGCCCTGTTCCTTCAGACTCATTACGATGCGGTCGATGCCGACGGCAAAGCCAATCGCGGGCGTAGGCTTGCCCCCCAGCTCTTCGATGAGGTTATCGTAGCGGCCCCCGCCCCCCAGGGCGCTCTGCGCACCCCCACCCGCCGCAGGCTGTATCTCGAAAACGGTGCGGGTGTAATAGTCC
This sequence comes from uncultured Dehalococcoidales bacterium, assembly GCA_964354045.1. Lineage (GTDB taxonomy): Bacteria > Chloroflexota > Dehalococcoidia > E44-bin15 > E44-bin15 > JAYEHL01. Next base: position 4,699 of record CAYGXY010000111.1, on the reverse strand, counting down.
AGGCCCCGCACCAGGCGATGGTTCTTCTTACACGGCACTTTCATTATTTTAAGATTTCCCAAAACATCTTTGAAATGCTGCTTGCACTCGGGGCAAAGGCCGGCCTCGCTCCTGGGCGCCGCATCCACCAGACCCTGGCAGGATGGCTCCTTGCAATCCAGCAGGCGCAACGGGTTGCGCTCGTACCTTATCTTGCACTGCGGGCAGAGCTCATCAATATGGGAAGAATAATACTTCTTAAGCTTCTTGATGTAAGCCGGCCGGCACTCCCTGCAGCCGATGCTGTTGATATGAAGAACCAGATCGTTCAAGCCGAGTATGGCATAGAAATTCCATGCCATCTCGATGACCTCGGAATCCAACGCGGGATCATCCTCGCCGATGGCCTCCACGCCGAACTGGTGATGCTGGCGGTAGCGCCCTTTCTGCGGCCTTTCATAGCGGAAGATGGATACGAAGTAGTACAGCTTGACCGGCTGCGGCAGGGCCTGCATGCCATGCTCTATATACGCGCGGCACACCGGAGCGGTGCCCTCGGGACGAAGCGTCATCTCCTGCTCGCTGCGGTCCTTGAATGTATAGGTCTCCTTCTCAACGATATCGGTGCCCTGTCCGATAGTGCGCACAAAGAGCCCCGCGTCCTCGAAGGCCGGGGTCTCAATGCGTCCGTAACCATAGCGACGGCACATCTCGGCAGCCTGCGTCTCTACATACCGGTAATACGCTTGTTCAGCGGGCAGTATGTCTACCGTTCCCCTGGGTGCCTTATACATTCACTCTCCCTTGCATTTTACATCAACCGAATTAACGTAGGATACAATAAGACAGGGTTATTGTAAAGGTGTTAAACAGAATACACACGTGAGGAGAAAATTCGCAACACTACCAGGAATACACAGTCCTGACCTCTGAAAGCACAGCCGTATTGCTGCCCGTAGAGGTAGTAAGCGTGGCCCTCCATTGCTGGTACCTGCCGGCAGGAAGCCCGGAACTAACGGGTGAAGTGCCGCCCACGGCAGTCCATGCCGGCAACGCATCGGTCATGAGAAACGCCGTATCGGAAGCCCTCACTTCAAAGGTGATATCGGTGCCGGCTGGCAGCATCTCCTCCCAGCCTATGGCATCCCATCCGGCTCCTGTATTGCCGGTATCCAGAACCTGAGAGGCAATAACAGCTGATAAATAATAGCCGCCGGCTATACCTGCCAGTGCGCCGCCGGCATTCACGTTACCCAGGGCAACTGCCGGCGTGTTCCAGACATTCGCCGATATGCTGTAGCGGTAGAAGGCGTTGGTGATGCCTCCCCTGAAGGCGTAGATGTAATCTCCGCCGTTATAGAACAGATCCCCTCCCAGACTCACTGTGGCAGTAATCGCTGTCATCGTAGACCACGTGTTGCCAGATATGTTGTAGCGATAGAACGTGGTCTGGCCACCACCCCTCAAGGCGTAGATGTAATTGCCGTTATCATACGCCAGCGCTCCTCCCGCCCCCACCGTGCCAGTCGCCAGCCTCGAAGCCCACGAATTCCCAGATATGCTGTAGCGCCAGAAGTTCCCACTGCCCCCTCCCTGTAATGCGTAGATGTAATCGCCACCGACATACGCCAGGTCTCCTCCCGCCCCCACCGAGTTATTAATAGCTGTCATCGTAGACCACGAGTTGCCAGATATGCTGTAGCGGTAGAAGTTTGTAGTGGAGCCACCCCTCAAGGCGTAGATATAATCGCCATTATCATAGGCCAGCGATCCTCCCGGCCCCACTGTGCCAGTAATCGCTGTCATCGTAGACCACGAGTTCGCCGATATGTTATAGCGCCAGAAGCCCGTGCTGCCCCCCTGTAATGCATAGATGTAATCCCCACCACCATACGCCAGCGTCCCTCCGTCCAGCACACCTGCCGGCGCATTGGCCATGGCTGCCCAGCTATGATTCAAAATATCATAGCGCCAGAACGACGCCATACCTCCACCCCGGAAGGCATACGCGTAACCGCTACCGCCGTAACACAGCGCGCCGCCCACATCCACGTTACCAATGGATACCCCGGGCACGTTCCAGATATTCCCGTAGATGCTGTAACGCCAGAAGTCCCTTGTGCTATAACCCCTCAACGCAAAAATATAATCCTTACCGTCATACGCCAGCGCTCCTCCTGCGCCTACAGTTGCCACCGTCGCCGCCAGCGTCACCCACGAGTTAGTAGATATGCTGTATCGCCAGAACACCTGGGTGGTTCCACCCTCTAATGCATAGATGAAATCACCACCGTTATACACCAGGTCCCCTCCTGCTCCCACTGCTGCAGGAGCCGTTGGTGCCATCACCACCCACGAGTTACCAGATATACTATACCGCCAGAACGCTGCCTGGCCTCCTCCCCTGAAGGCGTAGATATAATCCCCTCCTCCCCACGCCAGCGCTCCTCCCGCTCCCACCGCTGCCGCACCGGGTGTCCCTGTCATCCCCGTCCACGAGTCTCCAGATATGCTGTAGCGCCAGAAGTTCGCACTACCTCCCTGGAAGGCGTAGATGTAATCCCCCCCTCCGTAGCACAGCGCACCTCCCAGTATCACCGCGCCAGGGGTCGCATTCATCGCCGCCCACGTGTTCCCAGATATGCTGTAGCGCCAGAACGCCATGGTTCCATCGCCACTGAGCGCATAAATGAAATCCCCTCCTGCGTAGCACAGCGCACCTCCGTCCCCCACGTTGACAGGGGTATCTGCCCTGGCGCTCCAGGCGTTATTTACAATATCATATCGCCAGAACGACGAAGTTCCAGTGCCCGATAGGGCATAGAGATAACCGCTGTCCCCGTAACAGAGAGAGCCGCCCACATCTACCGTGCCAAAAACCCCGAACACCACCCCTACCGCCCACGTGTTGGCCGATACGTCATAGCGGTAGAAAGTTGTTGTAAAACCACCTCGCAGGGCGTAGACCTCATTGCCTGAGGCTGTAACGAAAAGATCTCCCCCGACGTTCACCGCCAACGGGATCACCGTCATCGCCGCCCAGTAGTTATTCATAATGCTGTATCGCCAGAAGGTGGTAGTACCTACTCCTCTCAAGGCATATATGTAATCACCACTTCTGTATGCCAGACCTCCACCTGCTCCCACTGCTGCCGCACCGGGTGTCCCTGACAGCGCCACCCAGGAATTTCCAGATATGTTGTAGCGCCAGAAGTTCGCGGTACCTCCCTGAAATGCGTAGATATAATTGCTGCCATCGTAGCACAGGTCTCCACCAGCCCCCACATTCCCCAGTGCCACCGCCCTCGTCTCCCATAAGTCACCAGATATGTTGTAGCGCCAGAACGCCGTGCCGCCTCCCTGGAATGCATATATATAACCACTGTCACCGCGGGTCAGCGACCCGCCGGTTGTCACCACACCAGGAGTCGCGTTCATCGTCGCCCAAGTGTCCCCGGATATGCTGTACCGCCAGAACGCCGTGCTGCCCCCCTGAAGCGCGTAGATGTAATCACCACCGGGATAGGACAGCGCCCCTCCGTCCACCACTCCACCCGGCGCATCGGCCATGCGCTGCCACGTGTCCCCAACAATATCATAACGACTGAATACCGGCGTACCACCTCCCTGGAAGGAATACGCATATCCACCTTCATCGTAGCAGAGCGCTCCGCCCACATCTACGTTGCCAAATACACCAAATACCGCCCCCGCTGTCCACAAGTTCGCCCATACATCGTAACGATAGAATACATTTGTACCTCCACCCCTGAAGGCATATATCTCATTCGCTGAACTGCTCCGGAACAGCGCTCCGCCTGCGTTCACCGTGAATCCTGTAGGAAGACTCGTCAGCGCTAACCATGAGTTCCCCGATATGCTGTAGCGCCAGAAGACTATTTGGTTATTGCCTTGCAACGCATAAATGCGATCACCACCATCGTAAACAAGCGCTCCTCCTGCTCCCACTGCTGCAGGAGCCGTTGGTGCCATCACCACCCACGAGTTACCAGATATACTATACCGCCAGAACGCTGCCTGGCCTCCTCCCCTGAAGGCGTAAATATAATCCCCTCCTCCCCACGCCAGCGATCCTCCCGCTCCCACCGCTAACGCACTGGGTGTCCCTGCCTTCGATGACCACGTGTCCGCCGATATGTTGTAACACCAGAAATTAGCACTGCCCCCCTGAAATGCATAAATATAGCCACTACCATAAACCAGAGCCCCTCCGGTTGTCACTGCGGCTGGGGTAGTATTCATCGCTGTCCACGAGTCCGCCGATATGTTGTAGCGGTAGAAGTTTTGAGTGGCGCCACCCCTCAAGGCATAAAGGTAACTGCCATTATCATATACAAGCGCACCCCCATCGCCCAATGCGGCCGGTACAGTATTCATCGCTAACCAGGAGTTCGCCGATATGTTGTAGCGCCAGAATGCTGTGCTGTTACCCTGTAATGCATACGCATAGCCGCTGTTGCCGTAACACAGTGCGCCGCCGGCATTCACGTTACCCAGGGCAACTGCCGGCGTGTTCCAGACATTCGCCGATATGCTGTAGCGGTAGAAGGCGTTGGTGATGCCTCCCCTGAGGGCGTAGGTGTAATCTCCGCCGTTATAGAACAGATCCCCTCCCAGACTCACTGTGGCAGTAATCGCTGTCATCGTAGACCACGTGTTGCCAGATATGTTGTAGCGATAGAACGTGGTCTGGCCACCA
>CAYGXY010000110.1:0-5120 GCA_964354045.1 uncultured Dehalococcoidales bacterium | reverse complement strand
CCTGGACTATGACTATCCCGGCAATATACCGGCATTGAGGCAGCTAAGCCTGACCATCGGGCCGGGGGAACTAGTAGCGCTTCTAGGGGCTAACGGCTCCGGCAAGAGCACCCTCCTCAAGCTCATGGATGGGCTCATTTTCCCTACCGGCGGCCAGATGCTAGCCTTTGGGAATCCTCTTTCCGAGAAGGCGTTGAAGGATGCGCAGTTCGTCCGAGAATTCCGCCGCAGGGTGGGGCTGGTGTTCCAGGATGCAGACGTGCAGCTCTTCTGCCCTACCGTCTGGGACGAAGTCACCTTCGGGCCGCTGCAGTTGGGGATTTCAAAAGACGAAGTGGTATCCAGAAGTGCAGAAGCTTTGAAGCTGCTGAATATCGACCATCTGCGGGAGCGGCCGCCTTACCGCCTCTCAGGCGGCGAGAAAAAGAAGGTGGCCCTCGCCTCCGTGCTTTCACTGCAACCCCAGGTGCTTCTTCTTGACGAGCCTACCAACGGCCTGGACCCCTGGAGCCAGGGCAGCCTCATCGATTTCCTGCTGCGCTGGGCGGGTAACGACAAATGCATGGTTTTCAGCACTCAAGACCTGGACATAGTTGAGGAAGTGGCGACCCGCGTGATTGTTCTGGGTAACGACCACGGAATCGTAGCCGACGGGGAGCCGGAGAAATTTCTTTCCGATCCCGATTTCCTACTGAAAACCAACCTAATTCATGAGCACTCTCACAGGCACAAGCAGCTCGTGCACCGCCATCCGCATGTCCACGAACACGCGCATGAACATGAACACAAACACTGAGGCTTGAGAAGATTGCCGAAAAGAGATGCAGGAGAAATCTCCTGTCGGGGGTTTGGGGGTGTCCCCCATCTTTTTTTTAAATTCCCCCATGATTGGGGGATCAAGGGGGTTGATCTAAACTTATTCTTAGTTGCTGTGCCGATCGACAAAACAATAGCTGACACCGCTTGCTCTAAGACCACGGGCTGGCGCCCGCACCGCATATCAGCAGGTCACAAGTTTAAGGCTTAAATCCAGAGCCTTAGATGAATGAGTGAGCGCCCCTACGGAAATGAGGTCGACGCCGGTCTCTGCCACAGAACGTACGTTATCCAGATTGATCCCGCCCGAGGCCTCAATCAGCGCCCGCCCATGATCAATCTTCATCACGCGCTTCATCTCAGCTATGGACATATTGTCCAGCATCACAATGTCAGCCCCAGCCTTCAGCGCTTCAATGGCCTGATCGAAGCTATTTACTTCCACTTCGACCTTTGTAGTCTCACCGGCAGGGGAACCGCTACGAGCCCGCTCGACAGCATCCTTTATCCCTAAACCCAGACAACATAGCGCCGCTAAATGATTGTCCTTAATAAGAATCCAGTCTCCCAGATGCTCACGGTGGCTGTGTCCTCCGCCCATGCGTACTGCATATTTTTCAAAAGGCCTGAGGCCGGGGGTGGTTTTCCGCGTATCTGTTATCTTGGCCTTTGTGCCCTTAACCGCCTCTACATATTTGGAGGTGTCGGTCGCGATGCCGCTGAGATGGCAGAGGAAATTGAGGGCAGGACGCTCTGCTTTTAGAATGCTTACAATCTCCCCTGATACTGTGGCAACTACATCCCCCTTTTTCACCCTGTGTCCGTCAGTGATATGCACATCGACTGAAAGGGTGGGATCGACATGCATGAACACAGCCTTCGCAATCTCGACACCGGCAAGTATGCCCTCAGCTTTGGCCATGATGGCAACCTTGCCCTCCAGATGATCAGGGATAAGTGCCTCAGTAGTCACATCTTGAGATACACGATCTTCAATGAGAGCTTTGTCTATAATGCTCTCCACATGCTCCCAAAAACAGACTAAATGCTGCTCTAACATGTAATAATACCTAAACTATTTTCAAGAAAATGTCAAGCACAAAAACATCAGTTTGTGACAACCAGCGCTTAAACTTGCTTTACAAAAATAATATGTTTAATCCAGTTATCCGAAGGCTTTGGGAAGTCGGTGCGGAAGTGGGCCCCACGGCTCTCCTCCCTGATAAGCGCCGCCTCCGCCATAATCCGCCCCGCCAAAACCAGATTGGCCAGCTCGTACGACGGGCGATCCGCCGGCTCCTTCAGCGACTTGTACCAGGTTGATAATACCGACACAACGCGTTCCAATTCCTTCCCTGAGCGCACGATGCCGACGCCGTCCCACATGAGGGACTGGAATCTGGACAGGCTTACGGGAGGAACATCACCAGACTTTTTCCCCTTGCTCAGAGAATAACGAGCCTCCTTTGCATCCTGCGCGACGTTGTTCCCCTCCTGCACCCGCTGCACGATGCGTTTAGCAAAAACAACGACCTCGAGCAGCGAATTGGAGGCTAAGCGGTTGGCCCCATGGACGCCCGTGCTCGCCACCTCGCCGCATGCGAACAGCCCGGCAATATTGGTCTCCCCCCAGGTATTAGTTTTCACCCCACCCATCATATAATGAGCCGCCGGCGATACAGGGATCAACGATCTAGTTATATCGAGGCCATTGACATAGCAATACCTGAAAATATGCGGGAAGCGCGCCGTCACCTTGAGCGGATTGATATGCGTCACATCGAGGTAAACATTATCGCTGCCTGTCTTTTTCATCTCGGCGACGATGCTGCGCGCCACCACATCACGCGGCGCAAGTTCTCCCTTGGGCGCGTAATCCAACATGAAGCGCCGCCCTTCCTTGTTGCGCAATATGCCGCCCTCTCCCCTGACCGCCTCGGAGATGAGGAAAGGCTCCACGCCCGGCATGCGTAGCGCGGTGGGATGGAACTGGAAGAACTCCATATCGGTTATCTCCGCGCCGGCGTCGTAAGCCAGCGTGATGCCGTCGCAGGTGGCGACATCGGGATTGGTGGTGAAGTTGTAAAGCTTCCCTCCACCGCCTGTCGCCAGAATGACGGCGCGTGAGTGAAACTCCTGCTTCATACCGGTGCGTATATCGAGCGCCTTAACCCCCTGAGCGGCGCCGTCATTGACGATAATCTCGGTAACCAGGCAATGCTCCAGAATGACCACATTCGCCAGCAAGGCCATGCGACTTAACGCCGTCTCGATATTCTCGCCGGTGGCATCCCCGCCGGAGTGCAGAATGCGCGGCATGCTGTGCGCCGCCTCCCTTGTCAGAGCGACCTCGCCATCCATGGTATCGAAATGAACGCCGAAGTTTACCAGGTCAGCGATCCGGTCGGGCGCCTCGTCGACGAGAATGCGAACCGCCTCCTCATTGCACAAGCCGGCGCCCGCAGCGATAGTATCCTTGAAGTGCAACTCGGGCGAATCCTTCACACCAATGGCAGCGGCGATGCCGCCTTGCGCATGTTTCGTATTGCACTCGTCGATGCCGCCCTTGGTCAGAACTAACACACTACCCTGTAGTTTGGCCAGCAGCGCCGTGTATAATCCGGCGATGCCGCTGCCAATGATAATATAATCGTAGTTATCCATCTTTACAGCCTTCACTATTTCACCTTCAACATTCTATCCAGCGCGCGCTTGGCCTTCACCCGCACATCCTCGCGAACCGTTATCACGTTGCGCATCTCCTCCATCGTCCGCACCACGCTCGCCAGCGTCGTTTTCTTCATGTTCGGGCACACCAGCCCTTCGGTCAGCAAATGGATTTTCTTAGCGGGGTTCTCCTTGCCCAATCGATGCAGCAGTCCGCTCTCGGTGCCGATAACGAACACTCGGACTTTGCTCTCCTTGACATATCGCAGCATCTGAGATGTGCTCATGGCCGCGTCCGCCTTGTCGACGACGTCCGGCCTGCACTCCGGATGCACCAGCACCACGCAGCCGGGGTAGCGTTCCCTGGCCAGGTCGATATGTCTGGGAATTACCCGCTGATGCGGGGTGCAAAAACCGGGGTAAAGAATCATCTTCTTATCGGTCTTTCTCGATATGAAATGCCCCAGATTCTGGTCAGGGACGAAGAGTATCTCTTGCTGCGGCATCGACTGAACCACCTGCACCCCGTTGGCTGAGGTGCAGCAGATATCGCTCAGCGCCTTGACCGCCGCCGACGAGTTGATATAGGTCACAACCGCCGCCTCGGGATATCTTCGCTTCCATTCCAGAAGGTCTTCCGCGGTTATCATGTCCGCCATCGGGCAGCCAGCCTCCGCCTCCGTCAGCAGGACCGTTCGGTCGGGATTGAGTATACAAGCGCTCTCCGCCATGAAGTGCACGCCGGCAAAGACGATGACCTTGGCATCAACCTGCGTGCACTTGCGTGCTAGCTCAAGGGAATCGCCCACGAAGTCGGCTATATCCTGCACCTCGGGGCGCTGGTAGTTGTGCGCCACGATCACCGCGTTGAGCGACTTCTTCAGCTCTGCGATGCGGTTGCTGAGACGCTCGAAATCTTCAGAATCAGCTTTCATTTCAGTTATTCCCGACTAGTCTATCATATCAGAATCGGCGATTGGCATAAACGTCGGCAAATGTAGATAACTAATTTCCTACGTCTCCGTGTTTCAATCCTCGATTTCCCCTTGCAGCGACCACGGGCTCGTGCTCTCGATGCGGACGTTAACTAGCTGACCGAGATGATCGGCCGAATCGATGAAAAACACAAGCTTATCCGTGCGGGTGCGCCCCCACCACTTCCCCTTCTTACGCCCCTCAACGAGCACCTCGACCGTGCGCCCCATAAGCCCGGCGCTTATCTCGCCGGCGATGCGTTCCTGCAACGATTCCAACTCTTTGCGGCGCCTGACTTTTTCAGCAGATGCGACATTATCGTCGAGTTCCCGCGAGGCCATCGTCCCCTCACGCGGCGAGTAGCAGGCGATATGCACCGTATCGAAACGAACATCCTCTACCATCTCACGCGACTGCTCATACTGTTCTTCGCTCTCCCCGGGGAAACCTACGATGACATCGGTGCTCAGCACCACCTCCGGCACAGCCTTGCGTATGCGCTCAACCAGGCGGCGGTATTGCACGTTGGTGTAGCCGCGGCGCATTGCTTCGAGAATGCCATTATCGCCCGCCTGGAACGGAAGGCTCAAATGTTCGCAGACCTTATCCAGTTGAGCGATGGCTTCGATAAGTTGTTCGCTCATATCCTTAGGGTGCGAGGT
>CAYGXY010000109.1:0-2575 GCA_964354045.1 uncultured Dehalococcoidales bacterium | reverse complement strand
TAGCTGGCTGCCGAAGCCCCTGATGCCGAACTGCGCGTCCTCTGCGGTTATGATGATGTCACACGCGGCGGCGAATATCTGGCTGGCGCCGATGGACTTGCCGTGCACCTGCGCTATGGTTATCTTGGGGTACTCCATGACGTCGTTGTACTTATAGCAGCGGCGCCGCTCGAAGCCGTAGTAGTCCTGCATCGTGGGGTTCACGCTGGGGTGCACGGGGGGGGACTCCTCACCCTCCGGCGAGCTCAGGTCGTGGCCGGCGCCGAAGTGTTTGCCCGCGCCCCTGATTATGACTACTCTCACGTCCGGGTCGTCGTTGGCCTTGTGCATAGCTGCGGCCAGGTCCTCGAACATGCGGTCGTTGAAGGCGTTCCTCTTGTCGGGGCGGTTCAGCGTTATCCGCGCGACGCGGTCGTTGACCTTCTCGTAAACAGCGGTCTGGAAATCCCACTCGCGGTAGTCGTTGTGCTCGTAGAAGCACTCTTTATATTGCGTTTTAAAATTCCATCCAAATCCGGTTGGCATCTTTACCTCTCCTCGCAGAACTTCTTGAAGGGGGCATCGCGCCCTTCGATGGCCGCCTTGAGTCCCTTCTTCTCCCTTACGTCGAAGAAGTTGAACTCCTCAGGCAGCATGGTGCGCTGCTGCATCACGAGCTGCATGTCGTTGGTGAAACGCCAGCAGGCACCGAGGCCGCGCGCCTCCATCACAGAGTTGACGGCGTCCTTGGCCGGGGCCAGCGCGTCGCAGTTCATGAGCGCCATTCCCTTGGCCATATTATTTACCTCGTCCTCGAGGTCGTCGCGGGGGACAGCCTTGTTTATCAGGCCGATCTTCTCGGCCTCGATGCCGTCGATGTAGCAGCCGGTGAGGAGCAGCTCGCGCGTCCTCTTGATGCCGACGAGGTACAGCCACAGCGGCATGTGCGGCAGCAGCCCCATGCGCAGCAGCGGGTCGCCGAACTGCGCATCCTCGGCGGCTATGGTGATATCACATACCATCGACAGGTAGCATCCCGTGCCCAGGCAATGGCCGTGCACCTGCGCGATTGTCGGTTTAGCCAGATTGAATATATACTCCCACCTGCGGTTGCGGCGTCTCTCCGCCTCCATGCGCTTCTTGATGGTCAGGTGCTCGCCCGGCTCGGACAGCACTTCGTAGGTCTTGACGCCGGTGAGGTCCTGTCCGGCGCAGAAGTCCTTGCCGGCGCCGCGGAACACCACAACCCTCACGTCGAGGTCCATCTCGACCTTGGGCAGCAGCTCGTCCAGCTCGGCCAGCATCTCGTCGTTCATGGCGTTGAGCTCCTCCGGCCGGTTGAGTGTGATATAGCCGATCCCGTCTACCTTTTCGTATAATATCGTACTCATCGTTTATTTCCTCTTCTTCTGCTTGGGCTCGGGAAAGTATTTACGGAAGGGGGCGTCCCTCTCTTCGATGGCGGCCTTCAGACCTTTTTCCTCGCGCACTTTATAGAAATCGTAGCCGCCGCGGTCGATCAGGCTGCGGTGCGGCCTCTGTATCGAGCTCATAACGTTGAGGTTCGTGGTCATCTGGCGAGCCGCGGCCAGCCCGGACAGCTGCATGAAGGACATCCACGAGCTCCAGAAGACGCCCTCCTGGTCCCAGCCGCCGATGCCGGTTGAGTGGGCGAAGGCGTCGATCTCAACGGCCATTGCCTCCTCCATCTCCGCGGCGGGCACGGCCTTCATCACCAGGCCGATCTTCTGCGCCTCTTTACCATCGATGTACCTGCCGGTGAGCAGTAGCTCCTTCGATTTCTTCAATCCGACGCGGAAGGTCCACAGCGGGTTCGCCGATGCCAGGCCCATCCGCACGGAGGGGTCGCCGAACACGGCGTCGTCGGTGCAGATTATGGCGCGGCAGGACATGGCCAGGTCCAGGCCAAGGCCCAGGCAGTATCCGTGCACCTGGGCTACGGTGATCTTAGGATACTCGAAGATGTACTGCCATACGCTCTGGTTCTTGAAACCCTGCGAGTACATGTCGAACAGGTATGTTTTTTCCCTGGGGTTGGGTGGCATAACCTCATCGGTCCCTACGCCGCTCAAATCCTGTCCGACGCTGAAGGAGCTTCCCGCTCCCTTTATCACTACCACGAGTGATTCGTAGTCCTTGCGCACCTTCTCCAACGCCTTTATCAGGTCGCGCATCATGCCATCGTTTATGGCGTTCAGCTTCTCAGGGCGGTTCAGGGTAATCGTCGCTATCCTGCCGTCCAGCTTGAGAAGCACGTTCTGATATTTCATGTGGATACCTCTCTTTCAGATGGGTGTACACCATTTTAGCGTAAAACGATGATGATTGACAACTTTTATAGCTGAGGTCAACCCCCTGCTATCCCCCTTGAAAGGGGGAAATAACATCCAAACCCCCTGTTAGTCCCCCATACTTTGGGGGACTTAAAATAATCTGGGGGACACCCCCAAACCCCCGAAAGGAGAGAGATCTCCTTTACCTCTTTTCCGAGTCGGTCTGTAGCGGTGGGTTTGAAACCCACCTTACATTTGCCATAGCTATGCCCTCGCGGCCCAACTTTTTTAAAAGCTTAAAA
>CAYGXY010000108.1:0-6101 GCA_964354045.1 uncultured Dehalococcoidales bacterium | reverse complement strand
GGCACATTGCTCTATCTCTTTAAAGGTATAATCGAAGCCACTGGCCGCACTCAGCAATTCGGCCATGTCCTCCCCGTTAAGCACAAATATGGTCATGTAGCAGAACGAAGCGGCGTTGAATATCTGACCCAGGTCCTGGGCGTGCTTCACAAACACGGCAGCGCCTTCGTTCTTCTTGATATCGATACCGTTAGGCAGCCCGATGTCCGGCCAGTCCAAGATACTTGAGCCAATGGCATAGGAGGCATCGTTAGTGTGGCACGCCCCGCGAACGCCAGTGGCATATCCCAGACCGCATAGGAAATTCGACCTGGGGTCGTGCATCGGCACCTCCATCCCCTTGATCTCTACGGTATAATCAGATGCGTTGCGTCCGATCTTCTGCGCAGCGCGCTTTGACCCCTCGGCCAGCACGTTTCCAAATCCCTCACGCCTGGCAATCTTCCCTATCATCTTTAGGACAGCGACGTCATCGCCCCATTTCAGCTCTATTCCGTCGGTATCCTTGGAGGTGATGAGCCCGTTCTCCCAGCATTGCATGGCAAAAGCGATCGTCGAGCCGCAGGAGATTACATCCATGCCAAAATCGTTACACGTCTCGTTCATCTTTATCACAGCGGCCATGTCCCCAATCATGAGCAGGGCGCCCAGACTGGCACACCCTTCATACTCCGGCCCGGGACCCTCCATTCCCTTGTAAGGCCCATCCGTGATGTGGACCACCCGCTTGCATGCGATCATACAGCCGTGGCATGCATCATTACCGATAAAGAAAACTGGGCCGCTGAGGGTACCCCCATCGATCTTTGATGATACGTCCATGTTCATACCGACAGTCCAGTTCTTGATGGGCAGGTCGCCGGTGATGGCACTTATCCCGAGGGCCGCATTGGTGCCCTGGGCAGTCAGGACCTGGATAGCTATATGTTCCTTGGCTTTGTTAAGCACTATCTTGCGCCTGGCATTGAACCTTTCGGGATCGGCGAGGGGTACCTTGCCACTTCCTTTAACAAATACGGCTTTCAGCTTCTTGGAGCCCATCACCGCCCCCAGGCCGCAGCGGGCGGCGAAGTTCTTCTTTTCACTGGATATCGCGGCAAACCTGACCAGGTTTTCCCCGGCCACGCCTATCGATACCAGCGTCCCCTTGTTCTTGTCGCCATGGCGACCCTTGAGCAGATCGGTGACCTGATGCGTGTTCTTGCCCCAAAGGTCAGAGGCATCTTTGATCTCCACCTTGTCGTCCTCAATAACAATGTATACCGGCTTTTTAGAGGCCCCTTCAACTACGATTCCATCCCAGCCGGCCGACCTTAGCTCACTGGCAAAGGTTCCACCACAGTTGCTCTCACCAAAGATATTGGTCAACGGTGATTTGGCACATACGCAGAAGCGCGCCCCGCCAGGCATATTGGCACCGCTGGTAGGTCCCGTTAGAATAAATAGAGGATTCTCCGGTGACAAAGGATCGACATTCGGAGAAACGCGGTCAAGCATAAGCTTGGCGCCTAATCCACTGCCCCCGATGAACTTACGCAGGATGCCCTTATCAACCGTGGAACTTTTTTTTGCTCCGGTGGTCAGGTTGACCTCCAGTAGCTTCCCTTCAAAACCTGCCATTGTTATCTCCTTTCGCTTCCCCCCACGCCAGACATGCTGACCCGACGACAGCGCGAGGGTAAATCTAGCGGAAATATATCACGCACCTCCAAACAATGTCAAGGATGAACAGTGGGCGGAATCCTTCCCGAAATCGGAAGGACCAAAATATGGGGGACTGACAGGGGGTTTGGATTATCAGTTAACCCTCTACAGAAATCCCTATCACCTTGTCAACAAGCTCGGAATACTCCATAATTGTCGAGACCGTTAAGATAAAATTATGCCTAGTGAAGTCATAGCCTCAACCCAGATGCCGGTATGGGCCTGGCTGGCCTTCGGCGCTATTCTCGCCTTTTTGCTCTTTCTTGACATGAAAGTCTTCCACCGCAAGTCCGGCGTTATCACTATAAAACAATCTCTGCTGTGGACCGCCTTCTGGATCGCCCTGGCGCTGCTCTTCAACCTGGGGATATGGCTGTGGAAACGCGACACAGGAATGGCGCTGGATTACCTTACCTGCTACCTCATAGAGAAATCCCTCAGTGTGGACAACCTGTTCGTATTCCTCATGGTGTTCTCCTTCTTCTCCGTTCCGTTAGCCTACCAGCACAAGGTCCTTTTCTGGGGAATCATCGGCGCCATAGTGCTGCGTCTGGCCTTCATCGAGGCCGGCGCGACGCTGCTCGAGAACTTCGACTGGGTCTTCTATATCTTCGGAGCGTTCCTGATAATTGCTGCCCTCAGGATGGCCTTCCAGAAGGAGAAGGAGCTGCACCCGGAGAAGAATCCGATACTGAAAATTCTGCGCAAATTTGTCGGAGTTACGGACTGTTACGAAGGCGACAGGTTCTTCATAAAACGGGCCGGCAAGTATATAGCCACACCGCTGCTTATCGTTGTCATCATCATCGAAACAACAGACGTAGTCTTTGCCCTGGACTCGATACCCGCGGCCTTCTCCATTACTACAGACAAATTTATCGTTTACACATCTAACATCTTCGCCATCCTCGGCCTGCGCTCGCTCTACTTCGCCCTCGCCGGCATCATGCCGCTGTTCCACTACCTGAAATACGGTCTGGTCGTCGTCCTCATGTTCGTGGGCATCAAGATGCTCCTGGCGCATCACTATGAAATACCAACCAGCATCGCGCTGGGCGTGGTCATTATCGTGCTGGTCATCGCCGTGATCGCCTCTGTCATCCGCAACCGCAGGAACAAGGCCTCCGATGGAACTGCTGAATGACAGTAAGGCCGCTCACATTCATGCCGCTGGGCGCAATACCCCGCAAAAACACTCCGACCAATTTCACACTCATAGCTATCGGGGGTATTAACAAAAGTCAAATAAAGGATTACAATAACTAATTTCCCAAAAACAGTACGTTTGAAATAGGGCATATTCATGGAAGAGATAAAGAACAACGGCATCATCAATAATACTCAAGGCCAGGTTGTAGAGCCTGAGGTATACCCCAGACACTGGTTCTGCGCCGCTCTGTTAGCTTCAGGCGCCACATACAGAAAAGATGCGGAATCGCCCGACGCGTTCAAAGATGTCTTGAAGGATGCAGTGATAGCATGGGTTGACTGCTGGACTGATAACTTCGAGCAAAACGCCCTCCATGCAGCAACCCAGCTTGGCTTCAACAAAGAGCTGATCGGCCCGCTGGTGAATGAACAACACGAAAATTACCAGGACTTCGGAACTGAGATGGGCATCAAGATGGCTTCGGTCCAGGTCAGGCAGTTCGAAGTAACTATACATCCCCTGATACTTCTACTCAGTAAAAACTTTATTTTAACTATACACCCGCGCAGCATAGACCGCAGATTCCAGCGCCTGCGCAGATATGCCGATACCTTTCTCAAGAAGATACCGATTGCCGCTGTTCCGGAGGACAGACTGACCATGCTCCTCCTGCGTATCACCGATGAGACCAATGAAAGGAATTTTGAACACCTGCGCCAGATCGAGGATTACAGCGATGAGCTCAACAAGGATATGATGGACCCGGCTACGCCGAGGGAGACGCTGGGGCCCAAGATCTACGAAATGAAACACGCCCTGGTAACCTACCTGAACGCCCTGTGGCAGACCGTTGACGTTTTCCATGCCCTGCGTTACGGAGATGCCGAGCTCATCACCGATAATGTCCGGCTCCTGGCCCGGATGAGTCTACAGTCCGAAGATGTTAACCACCAGATATCCCTTGCCGAGCACATGTCAGACGTGATGGCCTCAGGGTTGGAGGTCCTCCAGACGATATATAACAACCAGCTCCAGGCGCTGAACAACAGGCTGGCACGCGTGATGGCATACCTCACGGTAGCCGGTACCGCCTTGCTGGTGCCGAATACCATAGCCACAATAATGGGCAGCTCCGCCTTCAATTTGCAGCCTGACGATCAGTGGTGGTATATAACACTATTAGTCGCCTCAACCACTATAGCCACATATCTTGTATGGCTATGGGTCAGAAAGATGGGCTGGACGCATAAAATGGATACAAGTGTGAAGGACTTCGGCAAAGAGACAGAGCCAGCCACCAGAAAGCGGCCTTCACGCAAGAAAATAAAAATGAAGAAGCAATGATCTTCCCTTTTAGCCAATGTGAGCTAATTGCGTACCCCAGACACCTGCTAACCTTGTAGAACCCGTGCCAGTATCGAGTTGGACGTCAGCACGAGCGATGGTTCCAGCCGATATTTCGAACCGTCGAATAATAACAATCCTTCATGCGCTAACATGCGCAGGCGCGAAAGTAACTGGTAAACGGTTTTTAAACCGTAACGCTTGGTGAACTCAACCACATCCAGTCCCTCCTCAAGCAACCGCAGGCGCAGCATGGCCTCCTCGGCCGCCTTTTCCTCAGGGCCCAGCTCCTCGACTTCTTCAACCACTCCGGCCGGATTCTCAAGATAAGCCTTGAGGTCGGCTCGGTTCTTGAAACGTTTACCCCCAAGGTGCGACGCCGCCGAAGGCCCCAGCCCGAGATACTCGCCGCCGCGCCAGTAGTTCAGGTTATGCAGACACTCACGCCCGCTGACGGCAAAATTGGATATCTCATAGTGAACAAATCCTTTGTCATTAAGGTACGCCCGAGCCTGTTCAAACAAATCGGCCTGCACATCATCCGACGGCAGATTACCCGGCGGGTTCTGCGCCAGCTGAGTGCCATGCTCAAGTGAAAGGCAATACAGCGAGAGATGGCTGATGCCCATAGCGGTCAGCTTTTCGATTGAATCCTGCAGCGAGTCCCATGTCTGGCCGGGAAGCCCGATGATCAGGTCTGCGGAGATATTCCGAAAACCAGCCTTCTTTGCCAAACTGATCGCAGCAACCGCCTGCCCCGCGGTGTGAATCCTGCCGACAGCCTGAAGCTCCTCATCCGAGAGCGACTGCACGCCTATGGAGATGCGGTTGAACCCCGCTTCTAAGGCCGCCTCAAGCGTTTCCTCTGTAGCCGACTCTGGGTTGGCCTCGATGGTGGCCTCCTTAAGCTGCGACAGGTCGAAGGCACTGCTGAGACCATCAACAATCTTAGTCAAATTATCAGCGCCGAGGATACTCGGGGTGCCGCCGCCGAAGAACAGCGTACGAAATGACATGCCGCCATATGTCCTGCATTCGACCAGAACAGCATCGATATAGGCTTCGATAAGCCCGTTCTTAACCTGTACGGAATAAAAATCGCAGTACGCGCATTTCCTGACACAGAACGGAACATGGACATACAATCCAGTCAAATGTGTCCCTCCAAATGCATTGTTTGCTTCTCCCAACCATTATCCGACCAGAGGTTGAACGTTGCAAGTATTGTCGACGCCGATATCAGTCATCTAAAAAACAAAACGGTAATCCACCCCCAAAAACCCGTTTAAAATTGGGCCTTAAATGCCCTGAAAAACTATTGACAATTGAAAAAAAATAGCCTACATTTGTGAAAGAAGAAAATGTTGTTTAAGTCATTAGGTCGATGAAAGAATAAGGTAAATGCGGAGTGTTGTGCCACTCCGCTTGCGTTTATAAGAGATAGAAACCTGGAAATAAAGTAAGGAAGGAAAATGAAGACGAATACAGTATCAGGAGCAGAAACAGAAGCCTCAAGCATACGAGAGGAGGAACCTCCACACCAATCCTTCACTCTAAAGGAAGAGGAGGAACCTCCAAGTAGAATCCCGTCTCACCAGAGACGGCGGTTTTTCACGGACGTGTCCGAAAACAATTGGAATAGCTGGACGTGGCATTTTCGCAACAGGATAACCACAGTTGAGCAGCTCACCAGCCTGATCCCCATGACGGCTGAAGAGCAAGGGAAGCTGAAACAGGTAACGCAAAAGTATCCACTCTCTATTACTCCCTATTACTTTTCGCTGATAAACCCCTTTGATGCCGAAGACCCCATAATGAAACAGGCTGTGCCGTCGTTTCAGGAGATATCACTAAACGATATCGGTTATGAGGACCCACTGGCAGAGGAGAGGGAGTCTGTTGT
>CAYGXY010000107.1:0-3667 GCA_964354045.1 uncultured Dehalococcoidales bacterium | reverse complement strand
TGTAAACGGGGCTCGCCCTTCCAAAGGAGGAAAGATGGCTGCAAAGCAGGAAAATCAACGATGGAATGCTGAAGTAGACATTATCGTCGTCGGCTTTGGCGGGGCCGGCGCATGCGCCGCGCTGGAGGCCGCCCAGCAGGGAGCCTCGGTGCTGGTGCTGGACCGCTTCCATGGGGGTGGGGCCACTGCTGCCAGTGGCGGTGTAACCTACGCCGGCGGCGGCACGCCATACCAGAAAGCTGCGGGATACGAAGATACGGTGGAGGAGATGTACAAATATCTGAAGCAGGAGATAGGCGAAGGTGTCATGACCGACGAGACGCTGCGCCGCTTCTGTGAGGAGTCGCCGGAGGACATCCGCTGGTTGGCCGAGGCCGGCATCCCCTTCGAGGGATCGCTTTGCCCGTTCAAGACCTCCTACCCCACCGACTCCTACTACCTATACTATTCCGGAAGCGAGAATAACGCTCATTATAAGGCCAAAGCAAAGCCCGCACCCCGAGGCCACCGCGCCAAGGGCAAAGGTATCTCGGGCCTCGCATTCTTCCACAGCTTAGAGAAAACGCTGCGCAAAAGCAAGAATGTCCAGGTGCGCTGCCAGACCCAGGTGTTGAAGCTCATCCAGGCGGAGGACGGCCGGGTCATCGGGGTGGAGGGGCGCTCCATACCGCCAAGCTCCATCTTGCTCAGACGGTTCCATGGCGGTATCACTTGGATTAATGCTAAGCTCAACACCTATATGCCTCCGCTAGCGAGCTTACTTAACATGCTGGCCATCGGCATCGCGAAGGTACGCTCCCGGCCCTACCGCGCGCGGGCGCGCAATGGCGTCATACTGGCGGCCGGCGGCTTCATTTTTAATAAAAAGAGAGTCAACGAGTGCAACTGCGCCTATGGAAAGTGTCTTCCGCTGGGGACATATGCCGATGATGGCACAGGGATCGCGCTGGGGGAGAGCGTGGGCGGGGTCACGTCGCATATGGACAAGATGTCGGCTTGGCGCTTCTATGTCCCGCCCGAGGCGTTGATGCAGGGCGTCCTAGTGAATAAGGAAGGCCAGCGCTTATGCAGCGAGGACCTGTATGGCGGCAAGCAGGGCGATTACATCGTATCCAAGGGCGGCGGCAATGCCTACCTTGTCTTCGATAGCAAGACTTACAAGGAAGCCAAGAGCCATTTCGGAGACCAGTGCGCCTTCTTCCAGAAACTGACAATGATGCCCATGGTCCTCATCAGCCGCAAGAAGGCCTCGTCATTCACTAAACTGGCAAAGAAGATCGGCGTATCCGCGGAAGGCCTCGAAGCAACTATGAAACAGTATAATGAGATTGCGAAGAAGGGCGAGCCAGATCCGCTGGGCAAGTTGCAGAAGCGTTTCGTGCCGCAAGACACGCCTCCATTCTATGCGCTGGACTGCTCCCTTCAGGGGTTCTCCGCAACTTTCACCAAGGGCGGTATCCCTACCGCAGCTATTACCCTCGGCGGCCTTGTCGTGAATGAGCAGACCGGTCAGGTCAAGCGGGCAGACGGTTCATCCATCGATGGCCTGTACGCTGCGGGGCGCAATGCCGTAGGTCTCTGCTCCAACGTCTATTTCGCCAGCGGTACATCCATTGCGGACTGCGTATTCGCAGGACGGCGCGCCGGTAAGCACGCAGCAAAGCAGACGTCTAAATAGGTGAGGCAGAAAGCTTTCAGATATCAACCCCCTAATTCCGATATTTCGGCCATCGTGTAGGGGCAATTCATGAATTGCCCCTACTACGGGACGCCCCCATCCTTCCGGTACCGGAAGGACCGCCAGGAGAGAAATCTCCTGTATCTCTTTTTTTAAATATGTGTGGCGACTTGTTGTTCACTCCCCTAAATCCCTCGTACTCGAGGACTTTTTAAAAAATACCTCTCCCTTGAAGAGAGATGTTAAGTAAATGGTGTTGAGACGAGGTGAATACGTCACACCGAGCAGAATACACACATCGAGGGTTCATGCCACCCGCTGCTACTCCAGTATGGAATCTCTGGAAAAGAAGTGCCCTTCCGCGGAAGGGCCGAGGTTTTAGGGGTGTCCCCTAAATCTTTTTATGTCCCCCAAAGTATGGGGGACTAACAGGGGGTTTGGATAAGCAAAGCTTCCCTGACTAAATCAACCCCGGGACGCCTGCCTGTTTTCCAGGTGCTGGCGGTGCACCAGCGGAGCCACCCTCAAGCCGGAGTCGACCGCCTGTTGCGAGCCCATGAACGCAGTGCTGCCCGCATCGAAGCCGACGTAGAACAGCCCTGGTATTGGTGATTTGGCCGACGGCTTGTACTTGCCGCACTGGCCTATCGTCACGCATAGGCCGCATGCTTCGCCGCCCTGCACCGGCAGAACCTGGTCACGGCTTAAAGCCGACACCTGCGCCGGCCCTGAATACGGCCCCATGGACTCGATAAGCGGCACGATCTCGGGAAATATCTCGGCCATCTGCTGGTCGGCTTTCTTCCAGAGAGCGGATATCGTCTTATCCGAGGGATCAGGCGAGCACGGCGTGCCGAATACGACGAGTTGCTTGCCCGCAGGCCCCATGTCTGGGTCATAGATGGTGGGTACAACCACCGTCATGACGAGGTCCGCCGGTATCTTGCCACGCCTGGCATCGTCCTGACGATCCATGTCCCACCAGGCGTCATCGGACCAGACCTGATACAGGCCGTATTTGAGCGCGGGCTTGCTCAGAACGTAGTGACAGCCCGTGAACCCGTTGCTGGGCAGAAGGTTTTTCACATAGTCGATATAGCTCCTGTCGTAATACTGCTCTCCGACCAGCTTAAGCACCGTGGGCTGCAAGCCGGCGTTGCTGACGATTATCGGCGCCCTGAAGACAGCGTCCCTGGCGACCACACCGACCGCCCTGCCATCCTCTATCAGTATCTTCTCGACGCGGGTCTTGTTTTTGATACGGCCGCCGCATTCCTTTATGACCTTTGCGATGTCCTCCGACATGCGGCCGTATCCGCCGATGGGGTAGCCCAGCGGCTGATTCATGAGGCGCTGGAAGGCCTTGACGACCTCCGACATCGGCACCAGGTCTATCAACCCGACATTAAATGCATGCGTCAGGAAAGCAAGGTATCCGTAAAAAGTGCGTGGTATATCCCCGTACTGTTCCAGATATTCACGAACGGTAGTGTCATCGAGGGCGTTTATCTTATCAGGAGGCATCAATGCGATCTCGGCCAGTATCTTTAGTACAATCTCGCGTTCTTTGGCGTTCAAGCCCCACTGATCGAACATCACATTGGGATCAGGCAGGATATACGGATCCATCTTTGTCACCGTGTGCTGCCACTGCCCACCCGAACGCCTGTAGAGCATCTCGATATCTTTGATGGAGACTCTGAACTTGGACTCTATGCCCAGCACTTTGAAGGCCTCGAACCAGGAGCCACCCGTCACCGGCAGACCGCCCGTGGGCCACAGCTCGGTGCAGTGCGAAACCGCCACCTGCTTACCGCCGACGTCCCGGTTCTTGTCCAGCACCAGGACGCTGAGTCCTTTCCTGGCCAGAAGCGCGGCGCAGGTGACCCCACCCGGCCCGGCCCCTATTACGATGACATCATAGTTGGACGGCATAGATACCTCCTTAACGAATAATACAGGGAACTTCTTTCGCTTGACCTTCCTCTC
>CAYGXY010000106.1:0-3514 GCA_964354045.1 uncultured Dehalococcoidales bacterium | reverse complement strand
CAAAATTCTCTATTTTTATACAAACCCCCTTTTCAAAACATAATTAATGTAATAGAATGTGATTCCTAGATTGGAGCAACAGATGATAATAATGCAGGAGGCGATTCATATGGAACTGTACGACATTGCAAGCGATCTCAGTGTAGCTATCGTGGCCAAATGCGACGTGAAAACTGAAGATGTCAAAAAGGTTTTTGGATCGGTATTGAAAGAAGTTATCGAATCCAGCGAGGACACGCTCCCCAACGCCAGAGACATTGCGAAAGCCATAACCATATCCTATATTAAAAACTGCAGCAAGCCCCTCAGTGTACCGGATGCCAGCAAGCTGTTCGGCAAAATATTGAAAGAAGTCTACGGCACCTTCCCAGAAGGCAAGATGCTGGATGAGTACCTCGGCAGGAGGAGATGAGTAGGACAGGTTGATGAATTTCTAACACACTCGAGCTACGTGTGGTTCTCAACATATGCTCTGTTTCTCTTTGCTCGCCTAAATGTCCATGGATATATCTAATCGCGTTGCTCAAAATTATAAAATCGCCTCTTTCAACACTATACACGTAAGTCGATTTGTCGATCATTTGGTTAATATTAAGGTAATTTTACGAACCTCTTCCAATAATGGGAGGTAAAAGTGAACTGGTTTGACATTGTATTAATTGCAGTATTAATTCTTTCTACGGTAGTTGGTATATGGCGTGGCTTTATAAACATGGTCCTGCCATTAATTGGCATCATTATCGGTGTTATCCTGGCGGGGCTCTACGCGCCGACCGTGGGGGGTTGGCTGCCAATAGACAACGCGGAACACGCCAAATGGACAGGATATGTAATAATCGTCGTTGGCACACTAATTGTATCGATTCTGTTAGCTGTTATTCTAACCCGATTTGTCCATTTGACACTTCTCACGTGGTTGGATAGATTACTTGGAGGGATCTTCGGTTTAGCGCTGGGAGCATTACTATGCGCTGCGGCACTGGCTGCATGTGTTAAGTACGACTTAGGAACCGACTTTATTAAAGGCTCTGCTATCGCAAAATTTATGCTTGATCAATTCCCAGCTATCCTGGTTCTTCTCCCGGGCGATTTCGATTCAGTTAAGCAACTTTTCCAGTGAACACTCTTTGAATTCTAATGCACCATGCCAATATTGATCATCAAATATATAATGGCTTATCAATAGAAGTATAATAATGCCCAACGAACCAACCTGGCTGTATTTCCCCGAATGGCTTCAAAACGATTCCTGGCATTTCCCCTACGCCTACAGCACCTTCCGCAAGCATATCCCGAAGGATTCACACGTTTTAGAGGTCGGCTTCGGCAGCGGCAGGATACTGACACGAATAGCAAAAGAATTGAACTGCCGGTGTGTTGGGGTAGATATTCCGGACCATGCCTTCCCCACAATCGCATTCTTCTGCCAGAAAGAGGGGGTACAAGTAGATGCGATAAAGGGAAACGGCTTTGCGCTTCCATTCAAGGACGGATCGTTCGAGGTGGTCTATTCAGAGGGCGTGATTGAGCACTTCCCGATTGAACGCTCGGCACAAATGTTAAAAGAACACGCAAGGGTGTGCCAACCCGGCGGGATAGTTATCGTGTCGGTTCCCAATAAATTCGCCCTGCTTCACTCGTTAACAAAACGGCTACTGGGCTCGCGTTTCCTATTCTACCCAGAAGCAAGTTACTCCAACAATCAGCTGTCAAAATTAATGAAACAGGCCGGTTTAAGCCCTATAGCAAGAGACGGATTCGCCTTCGGATGTCAATTCTACATGTTCCAGGCGTTCTTCTTAGAGGAGACTCTCCCGAAAGCATCGAAAACTATAGGTAAAATAGGACTGGACCTCTTAAAGAAGCTGCGCCTTTATCATTTCGATAACCCGCGGCTGAATGCCATGATCGGCTTTCAGACAATGGTTATAGGACGAAAAACTCCGTTGTCTGGCTAGAACGTACCAGCGACTGGCTTCTCCCCCGGATGAAGCTTGCGCCACTTTTCGAGTAATTTCGCTTTATCCTCTTTATGAGCAGGATCAGGGATAATACAATCATCAAGCGGACATATACCAACACACCGAGGTTCTTGAGACGCACCAACGCACTCTGTGCATTTACTTGGATCGATTACGTAAATCGTATCGCCTTCGCTAATTGCATCGTTTTTACATTCCGACTCACAAGCGCCACAGCTTATGCATGATTCGACAACTTTATAAGCCACCTTTTACCTCCTTATATTGACATGTCTCTGCAGACATTTAATAGTTTCTGCTATCCTGCGAAATTATTCCTGACAATATTTATTTCTTAAAAAACTTTTCATTTAAAGCATCCATGACATGCGGAGGAACCAGATCCTCAATATTTCCTCCCAATCTGGCCGCCTCCTTAAGCAGACTCGAGCTGACGAACTCAAATTCCAGCTTTGTCATAAAGCACACTACTTCAATGTCCGATGCCAGTTTTTTATTCATCAGCGCCATTTCAAATTCTTTCTCAAAATCAGAGCTCATACGTAGACCGCGTACGATAACTTTAGCTTTCATTTTCCTGGCAAATTCTACTGTGAGCCCATCATAGCTTACCACCTTTGCATTCGGGATATGTTTGAGGGCCTTTTTCATAAGCGAGACCCTCTCCTTGGCATTAAACAACAGCTGCTTAGGTGGAACTTCGTAGATACCTACAATAACCCCATCGAATAGCGCAGCCGCTCGCTCCGCTATATCGACATGCCCCATGGTAACTGGATCAAAACTTCCTGGATAAAGGGCTAAAGTCAATTTAATCCCTCCTACTGATAGATTGAGACGCAAGTCTCACCGTGTCGTCGTTCTTTCACCAACTGAAAATCACCATAGCCGGATTCAAGCGGTAGATGGCATGAGTGCTCGGCCACGATGGTAGATCCAAGGCCGACCAAAGGAGAAGCGGATAATCGATCGAGCACCTCAAGGAAAGACGTGTCTTTATAAGGCGGCCCCATTACCACTATGTCATACCTCTTCTTGAGTGACGATATCGCTTTCAGCGCAGCCAGGCAATAAACGTGCGCTCGATCCGCAAATCCGGCATCCGACAAGTTCTCCTTGATAGCTGCGCAGCACTTGGGGTCCTGTTCTATGAAATCAACCCAATCAGCACCCCTGCTGAGCGCCTCAATTCCCAGCGATCCCGTACCTGCATAGATATCAAGTACCAGTGACCAATCAGCATCCATAGATTCTAGTATTGAGAAAATCATCCCGCGTGTCAATTCCGATGTGGGACGTAGTCGGACGCCCTTCGGTGGCCTGATTTGTTTTCCCTTCGCTGTGCCAGCAATAATTCGCATATTGCAAAATAGCTCGTTATCTCTTTTTTAGTGAATTACATTTTTCATTATATAACGGGATACAACGCTTTCGTCAAGGTCTTCGTAATTTGAAAGTTCGTATAACACTTTCCTGACCCTGTCTTTTTAACATTGACAACCCCGAAACAGCATGGTAACATATGAGTTCGT
>CAYGXY010000105.1:0-5747 GCA_964354045.1 uncultured Dehalococcoidales bacterium | reverse complement strand
CTGAGATCGCTTGCAATGTCGTACAGTTCCATATGAATCGCCTCCTGCATTATTATCATCTGTTGCTCCAATCTAGGAATCACATTCTATTACATTAATTATGTTTTGAAAAGGGGGTTTGTATAAAAATAGAGAATTTTGGCTCATATGCACTTGGTTACATGGCTTATTGACTAATATAATACATCTTTGTAAGATAAAAGGGTATTATATAAATAATTCAAAAGAGTCTTTTGTAATGCGTATTAGCAACTTGTTGGTTTTAATAGTTTTATCGGCCGTAATAATAATCGTTTCAATGTTTCCTTTTACATTTGATGTCGGTTTTGCCTTTGGTGTGGATGATGAAGCAGCTGCGAGTACGGGTTGTATAGTCATTAATGAAGTCATGTACGACCCGAAAGCAACACCGGATGCCGATCATGAATGGATCGAGCTGTATAACACATGTAATGAAACCATCGATCTTGTCGGATGGAAGATCAGCGACAACGTTAGCTCGGATAATATTCCCACAGTTACTATACTGCCATACGGGTTTGTGGTGATTGCAGCTAAGACTAACTTTACCGACGATTATCCAGATTTTAATGGCAGTGTCGTATTTATAAATGGGAGCATCGGCTCAGGGTTGAACAACACAGGTGGAGATCGTATCACAATAAAAGATAGCACGGGGATCGTGATTGACGAGATGTCATATGGAAGTAATGCGGTAGAGAAAGAAGGAAATTCTTTAGAGCGTTCTCCTGTGGGCTGTGGTGGTTTTATTGATAATTCGAATCCGACGCCGGGGTTCGGTTGGTCAGAAGCGACGACTACACCTACGCCTACTCCAGAGGCGTCGCCCACACCCAGTCCTACACCTGCGTCGTCACCAACGCCGGAACCAACGCCTACCCCCAGTCCCACGCCTGAGCCTTCCCCTACACCGGAACCTACGGTGACACCAATGCCTACGCCTATTCCGACAATAACTCCAACATGTACTCCCACTGCGTCGCCTGTAGCTACGCCTACACCTATGCCCTCACCGTCGGCTACGCCTGGCGGCACTGTTGCATCCAGGGGAGACATACTAGTAAATGAAATCATGTATGATCCGAAAACTACGAATGAATCCGATCACGAGTGGGTAGAGCTTTATAATATGTGCGATGAGACGGTTGAACTCGTCGGCTGGAATATCAGTGACAATAAAAAAGCTAAGTTGATACCTTCATTTAATATCTCGCCGCATGGGTTTACAATAATCGCTGCCTCAGCCAACTTTTCCGATGACTTCCCAGAGTTTAATGGCAGCGTCGTATTTATAAACGGAAGCATTGGGAATGGTTTAAATAACGATGGGGATCGTATCACCTTGAATGATAGTGCGGGTACTGTGATCGATGAGATTTCATATGGCAAAGACGGAGAACTTACAGATGTGGCGGAAGGCCATTCTTTAGAACGTCAGCCGGCTGGCGGAAGCTTCATTGATAACTCTGTCCCGACACCAGGTTCCGGTCTGCCTGCACCCACGCCGACTCCTGTGCCAACACCTACACTTTCACCAACTCCAACGGCTGTTTCTTCACCTACTCCTTCTGCATCACCGAGCCCTACGCCGACGGGTACCGTCGCTAATAGAGGCGATGTACTTGTTAATGAGGGACAGTACAATCCGCCGCAATCCGGTGCAGATGCAGCGTATGAGTGGGTTGAGCTATATAATACGCGCAATGAAACAGTTAAGCTTGCCGGATGGGAGATCAGAGATAACGGTGGGTATGACTTAATCCCTTCGCTGAATATCTCGCCACGCGGATTTGTTATAATCGCCGCCTCGGAAAACTTTTACGCGAACTTCCCGAACTATGTGGGAGAAATAGTATATGTCGCGGATGGCGTTATCGGAAATGGGCTTGGAAATAACGGAGACCGCCTCATAATTAAGGATAGTTTAGGAACGGTAATTGATGAATTCTCATACGGGGATGATGAAAGCATTACGTCACCACCGCATAAGAAAGTCGCCGAAGGACACTCCATGGAGCGCCGGCCGGCTGGCGGTGAGTTTATAGATAATGCGGAGCCGACACCGGGGCGCGGTTTGCCCTATGCTACACCTACTCCCACAGCGAATCCTACTTCAACACCAACACCTTCAGTGTCCCCAACGCCAGTAAATATGTCGCAGGGGACCGTCGCCAATCGAAGCGCTATATTAATCAACGAGGTCCAGAGTAATCCTCTGCAGTCAGGCTCTGATTCAAGCTACGAATGGATCGAGCTTTTTAATCCCGGCACTGAAGCTGTCGAGTTAATCGGCTGGGGAATAAGTGATAATTATGAAATGGATGAAATACCATCGCTGAATGTGTCGGCTAACGGCTTTGTCCTGGTCGCAGCCTCCGAGAATTTTTCAGTGAACTTCCCAAATTATAATGGAACAGTCGCATTTATTGCGGATGGGCGCATAGGCAACGGGTTAGGGAATGCAGGGGATCGTCTCATATTGAAAGATAGCGCAGGGACGATAATTGATGAAATGTCCTATGGAGAGGATGATAGCATAACGTCGCAGCCGTATCCGAGTGTGGTTGACGGGCACTCTCTTGAGCGGGCGCCTTGCGGCGGCCAGTTTATCGATAATGAAGTACCGACGCCTGGAAGTTGCCTGCCAATTTACAACCCAATGCTACCTACGCCGACGCCGATTTCTGGATTAACGCAGCTTCCGCCAGAGTCGAATTCAAGCGATTCGATAAGTATAAACCAATTGCACTCGACGGAGCTCTCCCGTTCTGTAAGTAGTATGGCTCATAAATCGTCGTCACTCGATCCATCGGTTGAATCCCCCGGGATGTCTCTCAGGTCTCTGCTTATTACTTTATCCTCGGCTCTCATGGTAATATTGGTGTGGACGTTATACAGGGGAAAGGCCAGATAATTGTCTCATCCCGATATCTAGGCTATAATTCAAACTAGTCCAATGCCAAAACCATCAACGATAGCGATAGACGGCCCCGCAGCCTGTGGGAAGACCACTGTTGGCAGGCTTTTAGCAAAAAAGCTGGGTTACCGGTTTGTTGATACCGGGGCGATGTATCGGGCGCTGACCTGGGAGGCATTGAGACTTGGAGTAGATATTGAGGATGAGGGCGCACTTGGGAGGCTTGCGGAGAGCACTAAAATGGAGTTTCCTCCTGATGGAAACGACGGGATCATAGTGAACGGCCGCTATATAAATAATGAGTTGCGCAGCCCCGAAGTCGATTTTGGCGTATCTCCTGTAGCCAAGGTAGCTGACGTACGCAAGGTTCTGGTGCGGAATCAGCGTCTGATAGCGAAGGGTGGCAATATAGTGATGGTGGGGCGGGATATAGGAACCAATGTCCTGCTCGATGCTGACCTGAAGGTTTATCTGGATGTCTCCGTTGAGGAGCAGGCCAGACGTCGCTATGAAGAGATGGTCGAGCATGGAGAAAAAGCTGATTACGAAGAGATACTTGCCAGCCTCACTCGGAGGGATCGAATCGACAGTAATCGTTCCGTTAATCCGCTGCGCAAGGCTGATGATGCTTATGTTATTAATACAGATATTATGGATGCCAATGGAGTTCTGGACGAGATTTTAAAGCTGGTAGGTGGACGCTGATGCCGTGGTTTCATGACTTGGGTATTACATTTGTAATGAGGCCTCTCCTTTTCCTATTCACCCGCTACAAGGTAGAAGGTAAGAATAATGTTCCCCAGCAAGGCCCTTTGATTGTTGTGTCCAACCACCTCAGCATGACCGATCCCCCCGTGCTATCTACAAGTATCCCGCGCAGTATTGTGTTCATGACCAAGGAAGAATTATTCAGCGACCCGATATTAGGCCCTTTTGCGAGAGGGTGGCACGCTTTTCCAATACGACGAGGTCATCTCGACAGGGAGGCGCTGCGACAGGCCGATCAAGTGTTACGCGATGGACTGGTACTAGGGATGTTCCCCGAAGCTATGAGGAGCCCTACCGGAAAGATGCAGCAGGGGTATACCGGAGCTGCATTGATCGCTCTGCGTAATAAAAGCCTGATTCTGCCTGTAGGTATAAAAGGGGCTGATAAATTGAATAAAATCAGTTTTATCTTTCACCGACCGGAACTAACTGTTAACATTGGCAAGCCGTTTACGCTGCCGCACTCCGGCGGCAGGCTGACCAAGGAGCAGCTCGCTCCGGCGACGGATATCATAATGAGAAAGATCGCCGAACTCCTGCCGGAGAGCTATCGGGGGTATTATGCAGATAGAGAAAGCCGCTGAGATAGGCTTTTGTACCGGCGTCAGGCGCGCCATCAATATGATCGAGCGTGCCGCCACGGAGCTTGGCCCGCTGCAGACACTGGGCCCGATTGTGCATAATCAGCAGGTAGTGGACAGGCTTGCCGAGCACGGGGTCACAGTGGCTGAGAGCCTCGATCAGTTGAAAAGAGAAATCCTTTGTATCAGCTCACATGGTGTAGGCCCACAGATTATTAAGGAAGCAGAAGCCCGCGGCATAAGGATAATCGATACTACATGTCCTTTCGTACGTCGTTCTCAAGTCGCGGCGAAGAGGCTGGCAAACTCAGGTTTTTCCGTGATCGTTTTCGGCGACGAAAACCACCGCGAGGTGCAGGGTGTGCTGGGGTACGCCGGCGAAAAGGGCTTGGCGACAGTCAAGGTGCCCTCATTTAAGAAGCTATCGCCTCGTGTAGGAATCCTGTCTCAAACTACACAGAGCTTCACAGCTTTTCACAGCTTCGTATCATCCTTCATTCAGACACATTTGGAGAGCATCTCGGAGCTTCGGGTAGTGAATACGATATGCGATGCTACGAGGAAGCATCAGGAGGCGGCGTTGGAGTTGGCGAGACGCTCGGACCTTATGCTGGTGGTAGGCTCGCGCGGGAGTGCAAATACCAAAAAGCTCGCCGAGTTATGCTCTGCTCTGGTTGAGACGCATCATATCGAAACGGCACAAGAAATCGATCCGAAGTGGCTAAGTGGAAAAGTTGAGCGTATCGGGATCACCGCAGGAGCCTCTACCCCCGATGAGGTTATCGACGAAGTCGTTTCAAGACTTGGGAGAATGCGATAGTATTTGTCAGCTAGGATATGGTATAATTACTCTCTACTAAGCCCAGAAATAGCTAAGGGAGATCCGTCGAATGGACGTTCGTCCCTGTAGATCGAGTAATAATTCTGATAGAAAATCTTTGATCAAGCTTAATCAACCCCCTGTATCCTCCAATCATGGGGGGAGATTAAATGGAATTAGGGGGCACCCCCAAACCCCCGGTCCTTCCGATACCGGAAGGGCGCCTCTTTTTCAGTGGTTGATTTCGTCAAACGGAGGGTAGCGATGTCAAAGTACGTCTATTCATTCGGTGTCGGTAAGGCGGATGGGAACGAATCTATGAAGAACCTCCTTGGCGGCAAGGGGGCTAATCTGGCCGAGATGGCTGGGCACCCCGACCTGCGCCTGCCTGTGCCGCCGGGGTTCACCATAACCACTGAAGTCTGCACGTATTATTACACTCATAAGCGAAGCTATCCCGCAGAGTCAAAAGTCGAGGTCGACAAGGCTTTGGCACAGGTCGAGAAATTAAGCGGCAAAAAATTCGGGGATGCGAAGAATCCGTTGCTCGTCTCCGTTCGTTCAGGCGCGCGTCGCTCCATGCCCGGCATGATGGACACTGTGCTCAACGTCGGACTTAACGACACTACGATTAAGGGCC
>CAYGXY010000104.1:0-2785 GCA_964354045.1 uncultured Dehalococcoidales bacterium | reverse complement strand
CAAACCAGGGTTAAATAAAAAAATATTTAAAGATAAGCTGCAACGACATGCGTCAGCACACATGCGCGCTTCTCTTGGCATCGCCCGTACGTTCCAGCACGTCCACCTGTTTGGCAATATGACCGTCCTGGAGAATATAATGACGGGCCAGCATACCCGCAGCAAATACGGCTTCTTCGCAGCGGCGCTGCGATTACCAAAGGCCCACCGCGAAGAAGAGACAATAACGCTGAACGCAATGAAATACCTTAATATGGTTGGATTAGGCAGATATGCACAGCAAAATGCACTAAGCCTGCCGTTGGGACAGCAGAAACTGCTGGCTATAGCCCGGGCGCTGGCCACTGAGCCAAAGCTGATCCTGCTGGACGAACCCGGTGCCGGTCTTAACGCCCTGGAGAAACGCGAACTGAGCGACCTGATGAAACGTATTCGCGAGATGGGCGTCACAGTAGTGCTGGTAGAACATGATATGCCACTGGTGATGGGCATAGCGGAATGGATAATCGTACTGGACAGCGGGCAAAAGATAGCGGAAGGCACCGCCGCCCAGGTACAGAAAGACCGCAAGGTAATCGCCGCATATCTAGGGGAGGAAATGGAGTAGTTGCTCAAAGTTGAGAACATATCGGTAGCGTACGGGCAAATCACAGCCGTCCGGGAGGTCTCCCTAACTGTAAACGACGGTGAGATCGTAACCATAATCGGGTCCAACGGCGCGGGCAAGACCAGCCTGCTCAACGCCATATCCGGTGTGGTGCCGCTCAAGAGCGGCGACATTTGGCTGGATGACAAGAAAATCTCCCGGCTGCCCGCGCATAAAATGGTGAAACTGGGCCTGGCCTATATACCGGAGGGCAGACAGATATTCGGAGCGATGTCCGTGAAGGACAACCTGACGATGGGAGCCTACATCCAGTGCTCAAAGAAGCGTTTCAGCAGCCTTGGTTACGTCGGATGGTTCATGAGGCGACAGGACGTCCAATCCAATATGGAAACTGTGTACAAGATGTTCCCGATACTCAAGGAACGGCTCAAACAGAAGGCCGGAAGCCTGAGCGGCGGCGAGCAGCAGATGCTGGCCATAGGCCGTGCGTTGATGTCGTCGCCAAAGATGCTTTTACTAGACGAGCCATCGCTGGGTCTGGCGCCAAATCTTGTACGTGAGATACTCAGGCTCATCGTCAGACTCAGGGATGAGGGATTAACGATACTGCTTGTGGAGCAGGACGCCAATGCAGCTCTCAAGATAGCCGACCGCGGATACGTTATGGAAAGAGGACAGATTACTATCGAGGGAACTGCCAAAGAGCTGCTTGGCAACGACAGGGTGAGACAGGCATATTTAGGCAAAAGCGTAGCCTAAGGAAAAGGGCTTATTTCAATAAGCCCCTACAACCGCCACGAGATTGGAAGGCAGGGGTTTGGACAATCAGTCGTCCAGCCCGTCGATAATAAGAGGTGCAGGATACTTCCTGCTGGGGTCTTAGGGGTGTCCCCTATCCCTTTTAAAATCCCCCAAGACTGGGGGATACAGGGGGTTGATCCCCATCAGAGGTTTCTTACGTCTCACGAGAGTGGTAGAATAGAGAACAGGTACAACTAAACATGAAACAGCTATTATCAGGAAACGAGGCAATAGCGCTCGGCGCGTACCACGCTGGTATGGTGGTGGCGACTGCCTACCCCGGCACTCCGAGCACTGAAATACTGGAAAACATAGCCCGCATGGAGGGCGTGTACGCCGAGTGGTCGATTAATGAAAAAGTGGCTTTGGAAGTGGGGCTGGGGGCATCCTACGCCGGGGTCCGCACGCTGGTATCGATGAAGCACGTTGGATTGAATGTAGCCGCCGACCCCTTCTTCGCCGCCTCGACCACGGGCGTAGTGGGAGGGCTGGTTATCGTGTCGTGCGACGACCCGGGAGAGCACAGCTCACAGGGAGAGCAGGATAACCGCCACTTCGCCAGGTTCGCCAAGGTGCCCATGATCGAGCCCACGGACAGCCAGGAAGCCTACGACCTGATGGGGCTGGCCTTCGATATCAGCGAGAAGTTCGACACGCCGGTGCTGTTCCGGTCGACGACCCGCATCTCGCATTGCAAGGCCGTAGTCGATGTGACCAGGGAGCGAAAAGCGGCGCTGGCCAAAGCCTCGTTCAAGCGCTCCCCGGAGAAGTTCGTCATGGTGCCTTCGTACGCCCGCATCAGGCGCGTGGCCATGGAGGAGCGCGTCGCAAAGTTGCAGGACTACGTGGAGCAGTTCCCTTTCAACCAAATGATAATCGCCGACAGGAAGCTTGGCGTGATATCGAACGGGGTAGCATATCAATACGCGCGCGAGGTCTTTAAGGATGCATCGCATCTAAAACTGACGACGTTATATCCTCTGCCGGTGAACCTGATAAAGAGATTCGCAAAAGAGGTCGAGAGAATAATCGTAGTCGAGGAGCTCGACCCGTACATAGAAGAGGAAGTGCGCCGCCTGGGCATAGCCGTCGAGGGCAAGAAGTTCATACCGATAATAGGCGAGCTCAACCCGGAGGTCGTAGAGAACGGCGCCGTGAAGGCCGGGATACTGAAAGCGGCAGCGTCGACTACTACCAAGACCGAAGCTCCGTCCCCCAAGCTCCCCGCGCGCCGCCCGCAGTTGTGCGCCGGCTGCCCCCACGTTGCCACAGAGTACACGCTGCGCAAGCTGGGGGTACGCACCAAGGTCCCGGGCGTGGAGCTGGCCCCGAGCGAGATCATCGTCACCAGCGACATCGGATGCTACACGCTGGGCG
>CAYGXY010000103.1:0-3817 GCA_964354045.1 uncultured Dehalococcoidales bacterium | reverse complement strand
CATCTCGCTGACGCCGTTTGCTTCAAGTATTGCCATAAACTTGCGATATATAAGAACTATTCCGTCCACCCATTTAGATCCGGCGAGCTTGTTCGAAATATTATCCAGAGCCCGTTCCATATCATCGACCACCGACAGCAGGTTAAATATAAGCCCGGCATTGGCAAGCTTAATAATGTCCCCTTTCTCCTGCTCTGTGCGTCTCTTGTAGTTTATAAAATCCGCCTGAGCCCTCTGCCAGTTCGCCAGGTACTTTCCAGCCTTTGCTTCCTCTTCGGCAAATGCTTTCTTCAGCGCTTCCACATCCTCAAGCTCTCCCAGTTCAATCGCTTCCTCTTGCCTATTTGCCATATCGGACGATTCAGCCCCTTCGTCCTCTTCCCCAGGCATAATTCGGTTGTCATCCATTATCGCACCCATAAATTTATTGCTTACCTTTATGCAGTTCACCTACTAGGTTACTCATTATTGAACTTAAATACCGCACCGATGATACCGCCCTGCCATATTGCATTCGCGTTGGGCCTATAATGCCAAGCGCCCCTTTCATCTCACCGGGAATTCCGTATAACGTCAAAACCATACTGCAGCCCCTCATCGTATCCTCCTTGTTCTCCCCCCCGATAACTACATGTACTCCATCCCAATTAGGCACCTCCGGCAACAGAGTCCGCAGGACATCTTTATTTTCCAGCACATCTACGATACCAATTATTTCCTTGCTATCAGAAAATTCCGGCTGAGTTACTATATTTCTTAGCCCTTCGATATACGGCTCTTCATAGCTTCTCTTATCTTCATCTGACATTATCTCAATTATTGTCTTCTTCACTTCAGCAGCGAGTGGACTAAGCTGCCCCTTGTAAGCTAATATCTGAGACCAGGCCAAACCGTAAAGGAGATCATTTAACTCACGGGAAACAGCGTTCAGGTCCTCCTGTGTAACCGCTTTATCAAAAGCAATAAGTTGATGTTTCAATCTCGCTTCTTGAAGCAGCAGTATGAGCAGCGCCGTCGATTCCTGCAGCGACACAAGTTCCACACGGCCAAAACTGGAATACATTGCTTTAGGAAACGTCACCAATGCCAAGTTATGTCCCATTCGAGCAAGCAGCGATGCAGCTAACCGCGTCCATTGTTCCAACTCGCATTCAACCTGATGGAATAAATGCGAGACCATCCGTTGTTCATCCAAGGATATATCAACCTTCTGCATCAAATGCTCGACGTAGTATCGATAGCCCTTGTCTGAAGGCACGCTGCCGCCCGAAATATGTCGTCTGACAACATACCCTTCCCTCTCCAAACGAGAAATCTCATTTCTAATTGTCGCAGGACTGACCCCGAGATTATATTTATTCGCAATCGTCTCGGATCCTATGGGCATGGCTGTCCAGACATACTCGTCAATTATAATTTTCAGTATATTAGCGGATCGTTCTGATAGCATCTTTATCACCGGTTAGCACTCTCTACTGTCGAGTGCTAACCATATCTAATCTACTACCTTTTCTCCAAACTTGTCAAGAGGTATAAAATCAAACTTATAGCTAACGCTGTAATAGCAAACTTGTAATGCAATATTATGTGACTTATAATAAAAAGTTGGACTGCAAATACAATGGCTACGCAAAAGAGAGATTATTACGAAGTATTAGGCGTTCCTAGAACATCGTCGGCCGACGAAGTTAAACGGGCGTTCAGAAAGCTTGCACACCAATATCATCCTGACAAGAACAATGACAACGGTGCCGCAGAGAAGTTCAAGGAAATTAATGAAGCGTATGAAGTGCTTTCAGACCCGGAGCGCAGAGAGTCATATGATCGCTTTGGACATGCCGGTGATACGTTTGGAAAAGGTTTTGACAATGATGTATTCCGCGGCTTCGGGGGCGGATTCGGAGACATCTTTGAAACGTTCTTCGGCGGCACCTCTGGCAGAAAGACCAGAAGCGGGCCACAGCGCGGGAGTGACCTGCGTCATCATCTAACCATAGAGTTCGAAGAAGCGGTCTTCGGCTGCGAGAAGGAAATTGAGATACATCGAACGGAATCCTGTTCGAAATGTCATGGTACTGGATGTAAACCAGGCAGCAATCCGGTTAAATGCCCCGAATGTAATGGATCAGGTGAAGTACGCCAAGTGCAGCGCAGTTTCTTTGGCCAATTTGTAAATGTCACTATATGTTTGCGCTGCAGCGGTACCGGGCAGATTACTTCTGACCCCTGCCCCATTTGTAAGGGTGCCAAGCATGAAGAAAAAACGCGCCGAATTGCTATATCTGTACCCGCCGGCGTGGATGAAGGCTCTCAAATCCGTATCAGCGGCGAGGGCAATGCTGGTAATAACGGCGGCAGTTCCGGTAATTTATACATAACTATCTCCGTTAAGGAACATAAGTTGTTCAAACGTCACGGCGACGATATCTTGTATGAAATCCCGATCACTTTCCCTCAAGCGACGCTGGGTGATGAAATAGAGATGCCGACTGTAGACGGCACAGTACCGCTGAAAATACAGCCCGGGACCCAGTCCGGCAGAGTCATGCGCCTCAAAGAAAAAGGTGTGCCACATCTCCATGGCGGGGGCCGCGGTGACCAATTAATTGTGGTATATGTTGTTACACCTGAATCGTTAACAAACGAACAAAAGAAATTGATGAACGAACTATCGAAGACACTAGGCCCGGCAACAATGCCAAAGAAGGGTAAGGGATTCTTCAACCGGATTAAAGACGCTTTGGAATCCTGATGCCCATTAAGAGACATTCCACATGCAGCGCTTCTTCGTAAACAGGCAATGTATCGATCATGAGAGTATCATCCTGGAAGGTGATATTGTTCATCAAATCAGAAATGTACTGCGATTGCAAAGCGGCGAGCGGATTGTAGTACTCGATAATGAAGGATTGGAATATACGGTTATTCTCGACAAAGTAGAGAAGGATCAGGTCAAAGGCACCATATGCCATATAAGACAGACTGCCGAGCCAGATATTAAAATTACTCTATATCAAGCGCTATTGAAATCAGACCATTTCGAGTTCGTTCTCCAAAAATGCACTGAAATCGGTGTGTCAGTATTCGTACCCGTTGTCTGCGAGCGCTGTGTAGCCAGAAAACCAAGTGCGAATAAAATACAACGCTGGGAGAAGGTTATTAAAGAGGCAACCGAGCAATCCGGTAGAGGTATGATGCCTGTTCTAAAACCAGCCGCACTTTTCAATGACGCATGCCATTCTGCAGAGGGATTATCCCTGATTGCAGGCATTGGATTAAATTCACTCGCGTTAAGAGAAATACTGCGGTCGAGTACCCATCAAAGCAACCACACAATAATCAATCTATTTATCGGCCCGGAAGGCGGCTTTACTGCCAATGAGGAAGAATTTGCACAAAGATGCGGTATACGAAAAATAACACTCGGGCCACGCGTGCTTCGAGCAGAGACGGCCGGGCTAATAGCTGCCACAGCTATTCTATACGAATGTGGAGACTTAGATAGACCCCCTATAGATATTAAGCTATAATACTCAAAATATCGGCTATTCTGTAATATCTTCTAGGAGAGAGTTGGATTAAGAACTTCTACGAACGCATCAAAACAACAAACATAATCAGAAAGTGGGAGATTGCTCTGACTATACTGCTTATTGCCATTATTGTTAGCTTTATCGTTATTGCAGCTAATAAAGAGAATACTTTTCATACTATCAGTGGCAAGATAGCATTCGTCTCAAGCGCAGTGGTCGACCAGGAAATCTATGTTATGGTAGGAAATAATTCCAACATTACTAATCTTACAAATACCTCAGGG
>CAYGXY010000102.1:0-3135 GCA_964354045.1 uncultured Dehalococcoidales bacterium | reverse complement strand
CAACTATGCTTTAAATTATCTGGGCGGCAAGGCGCAGATATTCGGTATCGTCTCCGTCGCCCAGTGGCAGCTGCGCGGTATGCTGGAGAATTCCCAGTTCGAGCAGATAGCAAAGTTCGAGACGATGCTGAAAGAGAATGTAATCAGGGTTGAAGAGCCGCGGTTTATGCCCATGCGCGCGTGAGGTGAGCAATGTTTCAGAGAATTACGGATGATCTTGAAGCTTTACTGGATCGATTGCCTCCACATATTGCGCAACCGATACAGAAACGGAGGGAACGAGGCGATCTCCTTGAAGTGATCATGGATCTGGGCCGTCTTCCGCAGGCACGTTATCCGGAAGAAGAAGTTACGCTTACCGATAGAGAAGTCACCACTGAGGATATCGAATACGTCGTCAGCCGCATAGGTGCTTTTGGCGGCGATAACCGGGCTGGCATTGCGCGCACGCTGCACCGTATCTCCGCTATCAGGAACCGCGATGGCAACATCGTGGGTCTGACCTGCCGCGTGGGCCGGGCGGTTTATGGCACGATCAAGCTCATAGATGACATGATAGAATCGGGCAAGAGCATATTGCTTATGGGCCGGCCGGGAGTGGGCAAAACCACCATGCTCAGGGAGATGGCCCGCGTCCTGGCCGATGATATGAAGAAGCGCGTGGTGGTCGTCGATACCTCCAACGAGATCGCCGGCGACGGCGATATCCCGCATCCGGCCATCGGCAGCGCGCGCCGCATGCAGGTGGCCACACCCAGCCTTCAGCACGGCGTGATGATCGAGGCTGTGGAGAATCATATGCCGCAGGTGATCGTCATCGATGAGATAGGTACGGAGCTTGAGGCGCATGCGGCGCGGACTATAGCTGAGCGCGGCGTCCAGCTGGTGGCGACCGCTCACGGGAATACTCTGGACAATCTGGTTATGAACCCCACCCTGGCTGACCTGGTCGGTGGCATCCAGAGCGTGACGCTTGGCGATGAGGAGGCAAGAAGGCGCGGCACACGGAAATCCGTCCTGGAGCGCAAGGCTCCTCCTACCTTCGATATCGTAGTCGAGATTCAGGACTGGTATCATGTCGCCGTGCATGCCGATGTGGCGGAGGTGGTGGATTCGATGCTGCGTGGGCGGCCTATCCTGCCAGAGCTGCGGTGGGTGGATGAGAACGAGGAGGTGCGGCGCGAGCAGACAAGGCCCGCAGCGACTGGAGCTAGACAGGAAGCAAGGAAGGAGAGCGCAGGCACTGACACAAGGATATATCCGTTTGGCATCAATCGCAGCCGGCTGGAGCAGACGCTGAATAAGCTGGATATTGAAGTGGAGCTTACAAACAGCGTGAAGGATGCCACGCTGGTGATGACCTCCAGAAGCTATTATCGCAGGAAGCCTCAGCCCATCCATGATGCGGAGGCGCTGGGCATCCCGATCTACGTTCTCAAAAACAACAGGATTTCGCAGATGGAACAGTCGCTGATGAATATATTCGATATCAGGCAGACAGAAGCCCCCTCTGATTCGGCTATTAAAGAGGCGGAGGAGGCCATATCACAGGTTGCGCAGGGCAGGCAGAAGGAAGTTGAGCTCAGCCCGCAGAACTCATATATCAGGATGCTGCAGCATCAGCTTGCGGAAAGATTCGATTTGCGGTCGCAGAGCACCGGCCGTGAGCCGCATCGCCATGTTAAAATTTATCACGGATAGGGACTTTCTGTAAGAGGTGTCCTCCCTGGATTCCGTCCGGAGTTTACCCCGTACGCCGATACGGGGCCGGAATGACGGAGAATACGTATTCCCCCTGACCCCCTCTTTGATAAAGAGGGGGAAGTCCTTCCGCGGAAGGACCGGGGGATGTGGAGGGCCCCTATTTTTTCACAATCTTTGATGGGTTACAGGGAAGTCCAGAGGGATCGCCCTCTGGCGGGGGAATTGGGGGTGTCCCCCAAACCTTAAAATTCCCCCATGATTGGGGGTTAGGGGGTTGATACATCAGGGGTTTCTTGCTTATATCGTTTAGATTAAGGAGTCGCATTTGTCACTATTTATAACATTTGAAGGTGGTGAAGGGTGCGGTAAGAGCACGCAGGCCAGGGCCTTATTTCGCAACATCCGCGGTTCCGGCGTGCCTGTAATTCTGACACAGGAGCCGGGAGGAACACCGCTGGGGCGCGAGGTCCGGCAGTGGCTCAAGGGCGAGGCGGACAGCGATCCGATTGCCGAGCTCCTGCTGTTCAATGCCTCGCGGGTACAACTGGTTAAAAATGTCATCCGACCGGCGCTGAAGGAAGGAAAGGTCGTTATCTGCGACCGCTTTTATCATTCTACTATTGCCTACCAGGGATATGGCCGCGGCCTTGATTTCGGTCTGATCGATACGATAAACAATATCGCCACATCCGGTCTGGAGCCGAACCTGGTGATTTTCCTGGATACGGATGTGGGCCAGGCCCTGTCGCGCAAGCGCAATAAGGATCGGTTCGAGCTTGAAGATATCGTTTTTCATCAGCGGGTGAAGCAAGGCTATCTTGAGATGTCTAAGGCTGATCCAAAGCTCTGGATGGTTATCGACGGGTCTCTTTCCAAGAATATGATTGAGAGGCTCATCTGGGATAAAGTGGTGGGGCTTTTGTCCAATCGATAGATGGTCTTGACAACTGTATTATCCGACCCCCGGTAGTTCCCCATACTTGGTCCTTCCATGTGAAAAACTCCATGGAAGGACACCTCTTCTCGAATCTGTCATTCTGAATCCTCCTTCGGGATAGTGAAGAATCTCGACAATTGAACGAGGACTTGACATTAAATAACCAATATGGTACAAATGTTTAATTGCGTACTTTTCGCAAACAGAATATTCCTGCGTTACATGAAATGAGGTGGGTATTATTCCATTCTCATATTTGTTATTTTAAATTGAAAGGGGGGATGTTTATAGAGTAATAAAGCTGGAGGATAAGGACCACGAGGAATCTGCCCCCCTCGCGGCACTACCGAATCCAAAATATTCTTGACAGGGGGGCGTACAGATTCTTTATGAAAGGAAGGAAAAATGGAAGGAAGGAAAATGAAGGTATTTGGCGTGGTGATGGCGCTACTTCTGGTACTTTCCTTTGCAGCGACATTCTCAGTATCAAGCAC
>CAYGXY010000101.1:0-3824 GCA_964354045.1 uncultured Dehalococcoidales bacterium | reverse complement strand
GTTGCGCAGCTCGTGCCCGATCTCTTTCTGCCAGGCTTTCTGATAGCTGGACAGTGATCGTTCCGAAAAATCGTTTTTTGCGAAGGCATTATTCAACGTATCGGCAGCCAGCTGAGCGCAAATCATGCCGTAGTACACGCCGCCCCCTGTGGTCGGCTTTACCTGGCCTGCTGCATCCCCTGCCAGGATCACGCGTTTGCAGTATGTTTTGCCCAGCGGTTTGAGAGGGATGCCCCCGTGCATAATGTTCCCTTCTGGTGACGCTAGTCGCCCTTCATCGTAGAGTATTTTGATAAATGTTTGCAGGTGCTTTCGTGGTGTCTTGCGGGAGAATAAGCCTGCCAATGCCCGTTGCGGAGATGTCGGCACCAGCCAGGCGAAAAAGCCGGGCGCTAAATCCTGGTCGAGATAGATCTCTATTTCCTCGAGTGTGCTTTCCTCTTTGATATTTACTTCAGCCTGAGCCCCCGTGATGAAGTCCCTGAATTTCTCCATGCCAAGTTTTTGTGCCAGTTTAGAATAGAATCCGCTGGCGATTACAGCTGTGCGGCTGTCGAATGCTTCACCGGTGTCGGTAAGAGTTCTTACTCGATCTGCCATAATTGCGATGCTACTAGCCTTACATGAGGTGAAATACTTTACTCCTTGCCCTACCGCAGCATCGGCCAATTGGCGGTCAAAGGCGCTGCGGTCGACGACATATGCCTGCGGCCTTTCGCTTTGCAGACGGATGATTTTACCGGACGGGCTGAAGAATTTTGCTGAGTCTGCCTCACGTAATACTGAACTGGTGGGCAGATGAAACCGCTCGAAGCACTCGATGCCTATGATGCCCGTGCATTGCATCGGCTCGCCGATGTGTTCGTGCTCCTCGAGAATGGCTACTTTATAGCCATAACTTGCTAGCTGATATGCGGCGTAGCTTCCAACAGGGCCGGCCCCGATCACTATAGTATCGAATAATTCTTTGTCCATAGTGCTGTGTGGCTAATTATAGCATAGTGATTGTTATGTTGAACTGAATACGGTTGTGTGCTAGAATCTCAACGTAAATCGAATGGATTTATGGTGAGGTATGGCAATTGGAAATAATCTGGACGCCCTGGAGATTGAGGTATATTTTGCAAGCTAAATCGGGAGAGAAAAACGAAGAATGCCTGCTCTGTGAAAAAGTCCGTTGTATCGGCGACGACAGAAATAACTACGTCCTTTACCGCGGCCGCTACTGCTATATTATGCTCAATCTATATCCATACACGAATGGGCATATCATGGTCATTCCATATTGTCACGAGGCGGATTTGACAAAGCTGGATGATGAATCGCTGCACGAGATGAGCATCCTCACAAGGGCCAGCGTGGCCGCTCTGGAACGCCTCATGCAGCCGACCGGGTTCAATATCGGTATGAACATAGGCCGTGTGGCAGGCGCTGGAATTAGTGAACATGTCCATATGCATGTAGTTCCTCGATGGTCCGGTGACACCAATTTCATGACGGTGCTGGGCGGAACCAGGATGATACCGGAAGATCTGGACGCGACGTACAATAAATTATTGCCGCTGTTGATAGAAGAAGTATCGAAATAGGTTCGGCAGTAATTTGATCCCCGATTGTATCAAGCTATTTTCAATATGGTGTAGCTGATGTTGTTGTGCTAAAATGTTCTCTGCGTGGTGGGCGTGGCCTAGAGGCTTAAGGCGCCAGGTTGTGGCCCTGGAGATCGAGGGTTCGAATCCCTTCGCTCACCCTTTTTAATTATCGATTCTTATCATGAACTTGCGCCCGTAGCTCAGCGGATTAGAGCATCGGTCTTCGGAACCGAGGGTCGTGGGTTCGAATCCCACCGGGCGTACCACTCTTTATCAATCAACTCGCTGGTTTTTCGTCTATGGGAAGATTGGCCTCGCTGACGGGTTTGCCCCAGTCGCGCTCATATTTATTGCGGGAACAGCTCTTGCACCTGAACTCGGGCTGCTTATCGTTAGTGTGGTCGTAGTTCGATGACTTTGCCAGCCGGTAGCCGCGGTCGACTATCGTTCCGCAATCGGCGCAGGCGATGTCCTGCTGAATCTCCCAGACCTCGCCGCGCAGAATGTTCGTCTTCCTGAATATCCACCGGTCGACCCAGAAGAATATGAGCCCTCCGATGAGGTTAGCAACTACTGAGCCGATCCAATCTTCTTTTGTTCCGAACATGGATGGAGAGTGTTTAAAATATGCTATCACCGGGGCCAGAATCGGTGTGGACAATTGCCAGCGAATAAGGTAGAGAATATACCTGCGCAGTAATTGCATTGTTCCCCTCCTTAATCAAGATTGGATTGACCAACAGGAGTCTGGCTGCCGCCAGGGTAGTTTGGAGAATAGTATAGCATAGAAAATCTTGGATACAAGTAGTCTTTTTTAATAGTTTGATTAATTATCCAAACCACCTTGTCTCCCTTTCATAAAGGGGGATATAGGAGGATTTCTACTGCGTTTGTCGTCATTCCGGCGGAGGCCGGAATCTAGATAAGGCATATGGCTGTTTGCGCCACTGGGAATCAACCCCCTGCTATCCCCCAATCTTGGGGGATAGCAGGGAAAATATAGGGGACACCCCTAAAACCCCGCCAGAGGGATTACCCTCTGGACTTCCTTATTCCGGTTTTATGGGAAAGACGGGTGTACAGAACCGTCGGTCCTTCCGCGGAAGAAGACCTGTTTTTCAAAATCGTCTACTTAGAGGCGGTTTATGAATCGTCTCTAGCTCTGATAATGATCTGCGACTCATTGTGTTCTTTGTATTGACAGACAATTGGGGGCGTATTACTATCTAAGGCATACTGATAGATATTTTCGGCAGCTTGTGTTAACTTGAAACGGTGTTTTCAAA
This sequence comes from uncultured Dehalococcoidales bacterium, assembly GCA_964354045.1. Taxonomy (GTDB): domain Bacteria; phylum Chloroflexota; class Dehalococcoidia; order E44-bin15; family E44-bin15; genus JAYEHL01. The sequence goes on along the minus strand of CAYGXY010000101.1, from coordinate 946 downwards.
GTAAAGGGGGATATCATGAGGAAAGCAGCACTTTATCTGGGAATTTGTCTACTTATAGTCGTCGCTATTGTGGCAATTGTAGGAGGTTTCGGCTCTGAAGGAAAAGTCGAGACTGAGATAGGTGTTACCGCCGCCGTGGCGCTGACGGAGGCGCATGTAGAAGGGCTGGTCACATCCATGCAAGTCATGGCGCTGACGGATGAAGTGAAATCGGCAGACTGGGATACGATGGAACCACTGCTGGCTGAATTTAAAGATAATAGTATTCCACTTGTTGCCTGGTTCGCACTGCCGAATGCTTCATACTACACGGTCGATGCGGGACTGGCCGGCGGGAATTTGAGCGATCGTGAGTATTTCCCCAAGGTCATGAGCGGCGAAATCGCCATCGGAGATTTGATTGTAAGCAAGTCGACAGGCATAAAGTCGACGGCGGCTGTAGTTCCGGTGAAGGACGGCAACGATGTTATCGGAGCGCTTGGAGCTTCGATATACCTGGACGAGCTGAGCCAGAGTATAGTGACGGACTTGGGATTGTCGGATGATATGGTCTTTTATGCTGTAAACGCTGATGGCATGATAGCCTTGCACAGCGATGCAGATATGATCATGGGAAACGTTTCCCAGCCTGCTTTAGAAAACTCAAAATCATCAACATCGTCTCTTCTGGGATGGACGTTCTATCTCGGTTACGAATAAAGGGCCTTTGTAAATCTAGTATAACGATAAAGCCCGATGCAACCACGTTTATAGCCGCATCGGGCTTTTGTTTTGCTGTGGGAATTCGATTGAGTTAATCCCCTGCTATCCCCCTTGAAAGGGGGAAACATCATCCGAACCCCCTATTAGTCCCCCATACGTTGGGGGACATAGAAACTATAGGGGACACCCCTATAACCCCGTCAGGAGAGAAATCTCCTGTACCTCTTTCTTTAGCTACCTTCTC
>CAYGXY010000100.1:0-2860 GCA_964354045.1 uncultured Dehalococcoidales bacterium | reverse complement strand
CATAGACGACTAGCTTCATCTCGGCCAGTTTCTTGATCATGCCCGTGACCGAAGCCGGAGTGACACCCAGCCGCTCTGCCAGCAGGCTTGTCCCGACCTGGCCTTCGGCGCTTTGAAGCTCGTAGATGGCTTTGAGATAGTCTTCGACGGCTTGCGATTGCATTATGTTTCACCAAAGATAATATTTAGTCTTACCTAAATAAAATTATACCATTTTGACCGGGACTTGTCAAGGGCGGGGCAAGGCAGGCCAAGTCGCAGATTCCCAGCCATAGTGCAACCTGTACCCGGAAACCTCTGACTTGCATCTCACCGTGCTTCGTGTTACTCTTGAGCCGAGTTCCTCCGAGTTTCCATGAGACCCTGTGAGGTCAACCATGACTACCCTTAATCCCAACCTGCTTTCCAAAGGCATGACCGAAGCGATGAACGCCGCCGCGCCTGTGATGCGCGCGCTGGGCAAGCGGCTGCTGACGCCCGAGGTTTTGCTGTTGACGTTCATCCGCCTGCCCGGCTGCACCGCCGGACAATTGCTGCAGCGCACGGCGGACGCGCGCGGCTTCAAGCTGTCCGACCTGGAACGCGAAGTTGAAAACCAGGCGCGATCTATCGCGGGACGTCCCGCCGATTTCGATTTTGTTGCATCCAGCGGTGACAAGATTCCGCTCTCGTCCGAGATGATTGTGGTGCTGGACGAAGGCAAGGGCATCGCGCAGGCCGCCGACGAAGTGTGGATCGGCACAGAGCACGCATTGGGCGCGATGAGCCAGGTGGGCGTTTCAACCTCCGGATTGCTGCAACGCTATGGCATCACGCCGACGGCGATGACGGGCATCCTGTCCGACCAGGCGCTCACCAAGCGGACGACGACACAAGATTGGGTGACGCTGGCGAAGCAGGGCCAACTCACACCGGTCTATTACCGGCAAGCGCTCCTGCGCGACCTGGTGAGCCTGCTGACGCTTTCGAGTGACCGCGACGTGATCCTCGTCGGCCCGGCGAGCGTGGGCAAGCGGACGCTCGTCTACAGCCTGGCGCTGCTCGTGGCCGAAGGCAAAGGGCCGGACGGCGTCAAGTGCGTCGTCGAGATTTCCGAGCGTGCGCTGCTGGACAATGCGCCGCAAGCCGTGCAGGCCGGTCTGCGCCAGGCAGCGGGCGGGGTGCTGTTTGTCCCGAACATCCAACGCTTCCTGGGCGGCTACAAAGCCGAGTTCGCTCAAGCTGAAAAGCCGCTGCAAAAGGCGTTCCTCGAAGATGCCATCATCGTCATCGGCACGACGACCGAGGCCGACTATAACGAGCGGATGGCCAGCATCTCGACGATCACCGATCACGCGCATGTGCTGCACGTGCCGCCTGCCACGCTCGACGAAACTACCGCCATCCTCGGCACGGCCAGGCCGCGCTTTGAATCGGATTACAAGCTCAGGGTGGAAAGCGACGCACTCCAGGTTGCCGCGTCGCTGGCCGGACGCTACCTCACGACGCTGCCGCTCCCCGGCGGGGCGATGCAACTTTTGCATCGCGCGTGCGCGCTCGTGAGGATGAGTGGGCAGACCGGCTTGCCGTTCCGGCCCGAGGTGGCCGCGGACGCGCGGCTCGACGCCGACGACGTGCGCCTGGCCGTGAGCGTGATGACGGGCGTGCCCGTCGCCAAGCTGGGCGCGGACGAGCGCAGCAAATATGCGCAGATGGTGGAACACCTCAAGGCGCGCATCGCCGGCCAGGATGAAGCGGTGCTGGCGGTTTCGCGCGCGGTCAAGACGGCGCGTGTGGGCCTCAAAGACCCCAAGCGCCCCGTCGGCTCGTTCCTGTTCCTCGGCCCGACGGGCGTGGGCAAGACGGAACTGGCCAAGGCGCTGGCCGATTTCATGTTCGGCAGCGAGGACGCGCTGATCGCCCTGGATATGACCGAGTACCAGCAAGAGGATTCGCTCAACCGCCTCATCGGCGCAGCGCCCGGTTACGTGGGCTTTGAAGGCGGTGGCCAACTGACCGACCGCGTCCGCGCCGCGCCTTACACCGTCGTCCTGTTCGACGAGTGCGAAAAGGCTCACCCCCGCATCCTCGACGTGCTGCTGCAAATCATGGAAGAGGGCCGCCTGACGGACGGGCAGGGCCGCGCCGCGTCATTTGCGGAAGCCGTCGTCATCCTCACCAGCAACCTAGGCTCGGAATTTCTCTCCGATCTGTCATTAGGCGACGAGGCCAAAGAGCTCGCGATGCAGGTGGTCAAGAAATCCTTCCGGCCCGAGTTTCTCAACCGGTTGGACGAGATCGTGATGTTCAACGCGCTTGGCCCGCAGGCGCTGCGGCTGGTGCTCGACCTGATGCTAAAGAAGGAAGCCAAGCTGGCAGACAGCCGAGGACTGAAGCTGGAAGTAAGCGAGGCAGCGCGCGTGTGGCTCTTGGCGCAAAACGATCATCCCGAGTGGGGTGCGCGCCCGCTGCGGCGAATCATCGAGCGGCACGTCCGCCAGCCGCTGGCTGAGGCGCTGCTCGCGGCGGATGTCAAGCCGGGGACGGTGGTGAAGGTGGAAGCGGGAGAAAAGGGATTGACAGTGACGGTAGAGAACACAACAACGAATTGAGGAAAGAACGAATTGAGGAAAGAACGAATTGAGGAGAGAACGAATTGAGGAGAGAACGAATTGAGGAAAGAACGAATTGAGGAAAGAACGAATTGAGGAGAGAACGAATTGAGGAAAGAACGAATTGAGGAAAGAACGAATTGAGGAAAGAACGAATTGAGGAAAGAACGAATTGAGGAGAGAACGAATTGAGGAGAGAACGAATTGAGGAGAGAACGAATTGAGGAGAGAACGAATTGAGGAGAGAACGAATTGAGGAGAGAACGAAT
>CAYGXY010000099.1:0-3886 GCA_964354045.1 uncultured Dehalococcoidales bacterium | reverse complement strand
GCCCGCTTCATGAACGACATCCGGTGGGAACTGGGCATCGGGATCATCCTGGTGGAGCACGAGATGCGCATGGTCATGGACCTGGCCGACACCGTGCTCGCCCTGGACTTCGGCCATCCCATCGCCCAGGGCACGCCGGCCGAGATCCAGAGCAATCCCGACGTGATCCGCGCCTACCTGGGCGAGGAGCACGGGATGGCCGATACGGGAGGACAGCAGTGACCATCACCGCCGACGCCCCTTCCGCCACCGCCGCGGTCACCCCGGCCAGCCGGTTGCGGGGCTTTTCCATCGAGCATCCGCGTTACACCGCGCTGCGGGTCAAGAACCGCGGCGTCTGGCGCGAGATCACCTGGGCGGAGTACTGGGACCAGGTGGAGGTCTTCGGGCATGCCCTGCTGGCGTCGGGCATCGAGGTGGGAGACCGGGTGGCCATCCACTCGGAGAACCGCCCCGAGTGGTTCTACACCGACCTGGGGACGATCTCGGTGCGGGCGGTGTGCATGGGCCTGTACCCGACCAACCCGACCTCTGAGGTGAAGTACCTGCTGGACAACTCCGGGTCGCGCCTCCTGGTGGTGGAGGACCAGGAGGAGGCGGACAAGGTGCTGGACATCCCCGCCGCCGAACTGCCCCTGCTGGAGCGCATCGTCTACATCGAGCAGCGGGGGGTGGACCGCTACACCGATCCCCGCCTCGTGTCCTGGGACGACTTCATGAAGGAGGGGGAGGCCCATCGCGCCGCCTTCCCGGGCGCGGTGGAGGCCCGCATGGCGACGGCCGACCCGAGCGACCTGGCCTACCTCATCTACACCTCCGGCACCACCGGCCCGCCCAAGGGGGCCATGTTGACGGTCGGGAACGTCGACTTCGCCGGCCAGGTGGTGGCCGACGGGGGCATGATCGATCCCCCCTCCGGCCCGGACGACTTCGTCATCTCGTACCTGCCGCTGTGCCACGTCTACGAGAAGCTGCTCGGCCTATGGCTTCCCCTGTACACGGGGGCGGTGGTCAGCTTCGGTGAGTCGCTGGACACACTGATGATCGACATACGGGACGTCCAGCCGACGGTCTTCCAGGCGGTCCCCCGCATCTGGGAGCGGATCCACTCCGGCATCCAGGTGAAGCTGGCCTCGGCCTCCCGACTGAAGAAGGTAAACGCGGCCATCTGGCTGCGCGTCGCCCGCTGGCTGGGGACGACCCTCGTGCGCACGGGGGGCCGGCATACCCCGGTCAGCAAGGTGGCCTACTTCTTCGGCAACCTCTTCCTGTATCGGGCGCTCAAGGAACGGGTGGGGCTGAGGCGGTTGCGCTTCGGCGTGTCGGCGGCGGCTCCCATCGCCCCCGAGATCCTCGAGTACTTCATGTCGATCGGGGTGCCCGTCTACGAGGGCTACGGGATGACCGAGAACTCGGCCATCGCCACCTGCAATCGGCCCGGGCGCATCCGCATCGGCACGGTCGGCGAGCCCCAGATCAGGGTGGAGGTGAAGATCGACGAAGAGACCGGGGAGATCCTCACCCGGCATCCCGGTTCCTTCGTCGGCTACTGGCGGATGCCCGAGGCGACGGCCCGCACCCTGGATGCGGACGGCTGGCTGCACACCGGCGACGTCGGCGAGTGGGTGGACGGCACCCACATGCGCATCGTCGACCGCATCAAGGACATCATCATCACTTCGGGGGGCAAGAACATCTCCCCGTCGGAGATCGAGAACATCCTGAAGACGTCGCCGTTCATCAGGAAGCCATCGTCATCGGCGATCGGCGCAAGTACCTCACCGCTCTCATCGGCATCGACTTCGAGGTGACCAGCGAGTGGGCCCAGCGTCACAAGATCGCCCACACCACCTACCGCGACCTCTCGGAGAAGCCGGAGGTCCGCAAGCTCATCCAGAAGGCCGTGGATGCGACCAACGCGCACTTCTCCTCGGTGGAGGGGATCAAGAAGTTCACCCTCCTGCCGCAGGTGCTCGACCACGAGACCGGTGAGCTGACCGCCACCCAGAAGGTCAAGCGCTCCGAGATCGAGAGGAAGTTCGGCCCCCTGATCGAGGAGATGTACGAGTGACCTTCCTCCAGGCCCTCGTCAATGGGATCGCCATCGCCGCGGTGTACTCGCTGCTGGGCCTGGGCTTCGTGATCATCTTCAAGTCGATGAACGTGCTCAGCTTTGCCCAGCCGGCACTGATGCTGTGGGGCGGCTGGTGGGTGGTCTACTTCGCCACCATCGCCAACTGGAACTTCTATCTGGCGGTGGTCATCGCGGTCGTGATCGCCGCCATCACCGGGTTGGTGGTGGAGCGTCTGTTCCTGCGCCCCATGGTGGGCAAGTCGATCTTCGCCGTGGCCATCATGACGATCGGGATCGATCTGGTCGTCCGCACGATCTCGGGCAACTTCTACGACGTGACCGTGCGGTCCACCGGCGATCCCTGGGGGTTCAACACCTTCAACCTGGGGGGCATCCTCATCAACCACCGGCGGGTCGCCGCGCTCGTGGTGTCGATCGCCCTGGTGGTCGCCCTCCTCGCCTTCTTCCGCTACTCCCGCATGGGCCTGGCGATGCGGGCCGCCGCTTTCGACCAGGAAGTGGCCCTCATCCAGGGCGTGTCGGTGGGGGCCGTCTTCGCCCTGTCGTGGGCCCTGGCCTCGGTGCTGGCCACCATGGCCGGGTTGTTCATGAGCCCCGACACCGGCTCGTTGACGGCCTCCATGTTCCCCCTCGCCCTCAAGGCACTGCCGGTGGTGGTCATCGGGGGCCTCGATTCCATCGGGGGCACGCTCTTGGCGGCGCTGCTCGTGGGGCTCGTCGAATCGTTCACCAACACCTACCAACCGACCTACGCCGCCTTCCTCGGCAGCAACCTGTCCCAGGTGATGCCCTACATCGTGATGTTCATCGTGCTGCTGGTCCGGCCGTACGGCTTCTTCGGCACCAGGGAGGTGGAGCGGGTATGAGGCTCCGCCCCGGCCTGGTCGGTGATTACCGGTCGGATGCCGGCATCTTCCGCAGCGTCACCCAGCGGGTCTGGTTCATTGCCCTGCTGGTGGTGGCCGTGTACCTGGGGGCGGGAGGGAAGCTCGGCCCCATCAACCTCTCTCAGGACGTGCTGATCTTCACGGTCACCGCTCTCTTCGCCTCCATCGGTGCCATCGGCCTGAACATCATCACGGGTATGGCCGGCCAGATCTCCCTCGGCCACGCCTTCTTCCTGGGGCTGGGGGCATTCACGGCCGCGTGCCTGGGCGGGGTCGAAGCCACCCGGCCGGCGGTGGACGCCGCCGGGAACGCGATCACCGAGACCGTACTGGTGGGCTACAACCTCGACATGATCATCTGGCTGCCCGCCGCCGGACTGGTGGCCGCCCTGGCCGGGCTCATTGTGGCCCCGGTGGCCACCCGGCTGCGGGGCATGTACCTGGCCTTCGTCACCTTGGGCCTGGTCTTCCTGGGGGAGCACATCTTCCGGGAGGCGACCACGCTGACCGGCGGGGCCGGCGTGGGCCGCCCCACCGCCGTGGCCTCCCTCTTCGGGTTCCGCTTCGACGAGGCGGGCGAGGTGTTCGGCCTCTACCTGTCCAAGGGCCAGAAGCTGTACTTCCTGGGCCTGATCCTGCTGGTGGTGATGGGCCTGGCCGCCAAGAACCTGTTCCGCTCCCGGGTGGGACGGGCGCTGGCCGGCATCCGCGACCGCGACATCGCCGCCGAGATGATGGGGATCCCCCTCACCCGGTACAAGACGGTCGCCTTCGTGGTCTCGTCCTTCTCCGCCGGCATCGCCGGGGCGCTCCTCTGGGCGATCGTCGGCCGCCTCACCGCCGAAGGCTTCGGGTTCCTGCTGTCGATCCGGTACATCGCCATGATCCTCATCGGCGGGGTGGC
>CAYGXY010000098.1:0-3159 GCA_964354045.1 uncultured Dehalococcoidales bacterium | reverse complement strand
TGGCTCACCATGCGCCGATGGCTTGAAGCCAATCCCGACGACGAGTTCGCGAAAGATGTTCGAGCCAAACTGACCTCGGAACCCGAGCGCTACGCCGCTTACACGCGTGAATACCTGGGCTGGGGTGTGTTCGCGCTGATGTCGCGGTGATGCTGGGGTGGGGGTTATCATTATCTAGCGTCCGCGCTGCGGCGGGGGGCTCAACCGTGACAAGAAAAGGAGGAACTCATGAAAGCTATCGTTTGCACAAAATACGGACCGCCGGAAGTTCTCCAACTCAAAGAGGTGGAAAAACCTAGACCCAAGAACAATGAAGTGCTGATAAAAATATATGCGGCATCAGTTACCAATAGCGACATTTTCATTCGCAGCTCGAATATTCCTCTACTAATGATGATTCCCATGCGATTAATGATCGGCATAACAAAACCGCGAAATTCAATTATTGGAGAAGTCTTCTCAGGAGAAATTGAATTTGCAGGATCTGAAATAAAGCGTTTTAAAGCAGGCGATCAAGTGTATGGTCTTACCGGTTTTTCTCTTGGAGCATACGCGGATTATAAGTGCATGAAAGAAATTGACTCTAAACGGGGCTGTTTGGCGATAAAACCGAAAAACATAAGTTTCGAAGAAGCTACTTCGGCTGCCTATGGCGGATTATTGGCTTTCCAACAGTTGGAAAAAGGGAATATCAGGCGTGGTCACAAGGTATTGATTTATGGAGCATCCGGGACTTCCGGTACGATTGCGGTACAGTATGCAAAGCATCTTGGAGCTACGGTTACAGGCGTATGCGGGCCATCACATATTGAATTTATAAAATCATTGGGTGCGGATAAAGTATTGGACTATACAAAAAAGGAATCCATTGAGTTTTTAGAAGAATACGATTTTGTGCTTGATGCGGTTGGCAAAAATAAAACTTCCGCATTAAAAAAAGCTTGCGCGAAGGCACTGGCAACAAACGGCAAATATGCTTCCATAGATGATGGCGCCTTATTGTTGCAATCCGATCGATTGAACAGGATCACGGAATTGGTTGAATTGGGAACCATTAAACCGGTGAATGATAGAATCTATCATTTTGACCAAATTGTCGAGGCTCATAAATATGTCGAGACGGGTCACAAAAAAGGGAATGTTGCAATTACAGTAAATAAAAAAACCTAACAACTGCTTCAACTGGACAAAATCTTCAATTTTGCCAGTTAGACAAACGATGAATGTCTTGAAAGCAATCATCGTCTATAAATCCCCGAGGGGCAACACAGCGGCCGTCGCCCGCGTTTTTCTCTTGACCGATATCATCAACATCTGTAATATGACACCATAGCAGCAATTTAAAAAACCAATATCGAGAAGGAGGATACTAATGGAAAACGGCCTCAGAAATGAAAAACCGTCACCTGCCAGGGATCCTCAGCGGATGTTCACAACAAACTCCGCCATCAGCATTGCCACCAGTCACCTCAAGAAAACGCGGATAATACAGGCCCTGCTTATCCTTGTCGCGATCCCTATCGTATATGTCGTCTGGGTGGTCGCCCAGCGGCAGGCTGATCTTGACGTCATCTTCACGGCGCGCGCGGCCATGCTTACCTGCCTGCCCTTTGTCGCAGCAGCCATATTCTCCCCGCTGTTTCTGCGCTATCCGAAGGAAGTACGCTGGCGCGGATTTGTCATGCAGTGGTTCATCATCGCCGTGTTCTTCAACATCATCTGGCAGGTACCCGCCCTTGTACTCAAGTCATCCGTTTTCGATCCTCTGTGCTCAAACGGTGTATGTCAGGGGACAGAGGCGCATCTGCCATACTTCGCAATCTGGTGGGGCTACCACTCATCAGACCTTGATTACGGCTACATGACGCGATTCTGGATACTGGCCGAGGTCTCGTTCTGGATAGTCAGCATCCTCGCCATCGTAGGGCTGGTGAAACTATGGCGCGGAAATGAGAAGCAAGCCTTCACCCTCTTCGGTGTGTGCGGCGCGTTGCAGCTCTATAACGTGCTCTTCTTCATGGGCAATGGAGGCATAGTCGGATTTGAGTCGAACGGTAAAATCTTCGATAACGTTGCCACAGATTCACCGCTGGCGCCAATCCTCTACTGGACATTCAACTCGCTCTGGGGTATCGCGGGTCTTGTCGCGTCCGTCCTCTCCTTCAAGTGCCTTTTCTATATGAACAGGAAACGCAGTAAATCAGGAGCCCAACATGACAAGTGCGATGAGCCCGAAGCTGAGGTCGTAGGCGTACAAGGGGATTAGCGCTGCTTTATCACGATATTATCCTGTAATTCCGACAATGACAGTCGGCTACGGTTGTTTCCAAACTATTTATTTATTTTGCTATACGACATCATAAAGGAGGCATCATGAAAGCCATCGTCGTTTACGAATCCCTGTGGGGCAACACCGCGGCCATAGCCCGCGCTATAGCGGAAGGCATAGGGCCCGAGGCACGGGCGCTCTCCACCGCCGAGGCCACCGCCGCGGTTACGGCGGATGCCGACCTGATAGTGGCCGGCGCTCCCCTCCATGCGTTCCGCCTCTCCACCAACAAGATACGGAACGATCTGACCATCAAAAAGGATGAAAAGGCACCGACACCGCCCAACCTCTCTCATCCGTCCATGCGCACATGGCTCGCCGGCCTGCCCAGAGGCAAGGGGAAAGCCGCCGCCTTCGAGACGCGCTTCAAGTGGTCGCCCGGCGGCGCAGCGGGGTCGATAATGAGGGGGCTGAAGCGAGCGGGATACACTAAAGCGGCAAGACCACAGAAGTTCCTGGTGACGGGCATATATGGCCCGCTTAAGAAGGGAGAGGAGGAGCGAGCGCGGGCGTGGGGCGGGGAGCTGGGAAAGCTGGTAAGGTAAGCGAACATGTACTTCGACTTATCGATCAATATCAAGCGGCCGCCACTGGACGTCTTCGCCTTCCTGAGGGATAAGGACAAGTACCCCCAGGAGCCGGGCTCGCCTGTGCTGGTCCTGGAAAAGACGACTCCCGGGCCAGCCGGGGTCGGCACGCGCTACCGCGAGGTCGTTCAGATGCTTCCATTCCTTCGCGGGGAGATGCGCTCCGAGGTCACCCGCTTTGACAGAGGCGAACGCCTGGAGGAGGTATTCGAGGGTGTGGGGATGAGGGGTTACCTGGCCTAC
>CAYGXY010000097.1:0-2947 GCA_964354045.1 uncultured Dehalococcoidales bacterium | reverse complement strand
GAAGGATGAAAAATTAAAGAAAGACCTGCAGATAATTGAGCAGACGGCTATAGATGCCGCAACGACGGTGCGCCGGCTGCAGGACTTCGCCAGGGTCAGGGTGGAGCGCAATTTTGCAGTGCTTGACTTGAAAGAGGTGTTGGAAAGCACGTTGCAGATGGCGGAATCCCGCCGCATGGAGCTGAAGGAGAGGGAAGGCATAAATATAGACATGGAGTCAAAGTTGCGTGATATTGCAACTGTTGAAGGGGATGCGGCGGAACTGAGGGAGGGATTGCTCAATATAATCTTCAATGCAATGGATGCCATGCCCAAGGGCGGAAAGATTAAGATCGAGGCCAAGCAGACGAAGAAGTGGGTGACTGTTTCAATAAGCGATACAGGGATCGGCATGCCGAAGGAGATAATGGACAGGATATTCGAGCCGTTCTTCACTACCAGGGTTCATAAAGGTACAGGGCTGGGGCTCAGTGTCACATACGGCATTATACAGCGCCACCGCGGGGAGATATCGGTGGAAAGCACCGTGGGTGTTGGTTCGACTTTTTATATCAAACTCCCCGTATGCGAGGGTGTTGTAAGCAAGAAGCATGCGGCAGGAAAAGCCGATGCTGTGAAGGGTGTTTCCATACTGATGGTTGATGACAACCCTGAGGTAGCGGGGATCCTTGGCCTTACCCTGCGGAGACTCGGCCATACAGTGGTAGAGGCAAATAGCGGCGAGGCGGCCATAAATACCTTTGAGGTGGGCAAGTTCGATCTTATCATTACGGATCTCGGGATGCCTGATATGTCAGGCCACGAGGTGGCCAAAATCGTGAAGGAGATGAAGCCGGGGACTCCAGTGTTGGTGATCAGCGGCTGGGGAGGGCAGCTCAACCTGGACGAGATGCCTGAGGTGGATGGTGTCATAGCCAAGCCTTTCAGCAAGGAAGTCCTCGCGGAGAAGATCGCGGCAGTGCTTTCCTGCGAGGGTACTCAAGCCAGAGATTTAAAGAGGAAGGCGGTTAAAACTAAAAAGAGCAGCAAGGGTGTTTCTAAAAGCGATAAAGCAGATGAAGGCTTGACTGGCAAGGAGAAGCCGAAAAAAAAGAAAGGTACTGACAAGAAAGAATAAGAGTAATACAGCCTAGATGATTTGGCTATAAAAGAAAAGGCCCGCTTCAGCGGGCCTTTTCTTAAGGGAAAACGATCGGTTAAAGCAGGGACGGCACGCCGTCTGAAGCCTTTTGCATCTCTTTCATCTTATCCTCAGCTTCTTTCTGCCTCTTCTTCAGCAGAGGGGTGGATTCCGTTACAGTGCTGAACAAATGTTTCACGCGCGGAACATCTCTAAGCTGTGAGAAAATTACGGTAACGCTCAGGTCGCTCCGTTCCCTTGGGTAATCTCCGCTTCTGATAAGGGCGTCTTCCGAGACCTCTCTCATCAAGCTACCCAGCTCTTTTACCAGTTCCACGTTCATTTCCTTTTGCGGAGCGGCAAGCAGATACAGGGCTTTTGCAGCATCAGCGGGATTGATAGTTGCCGACATCTCGGACATTGCCTGGTTCATGGCCTCCAGGCCGCGGAAAGTCTCTCTGCCCTTAGACCTGAAGCTTCTCGTGCCTTCAAATGGCATTTTCCTGAATGGACTCAAATGTGATTTGCCGATGCCAACGACTGTCCAGCTTTCCAGGGTCTGCATGATGTCGCCAGCATCAAGGGTTTTAGCTCCGATATTGCCGCGCTTTACTTCTTCGCCGGCGCAGAGCAGCTCAAAGAACGGGATTGCGATCTGCTCGTTCATTTTATCCATATTATTCAACAGGTTGGAATCTTTCTTCAGGTATCTCTGGTTGTCAGCGAGAAATACGGCATCGGCGACGGAATGTATCGACTTCAGACAGGTTGCGGCATTATATACGCATCTCTCCTCGGTCTCTTCTTCGTAAGAGAAGGGAAGTACGACCAGGGCATAGACCGGTTTTTCCGGGTACCTTTCTTTGATTGTATCCGCAACTACTGGCAACGCACCGGAACCGGTACCACCAGCAGCGCCTGCGATGAGCAGGAATGCATCGGTCTCGTAAAATCTGGAGCCGCTTCGTATCGCATCTACTATTTTATCTTTATCGTTCCTGGCGACCTCTGCACCGAGTTCGTTGATTTTCCCAACTCCATGCCCAGAGGTCTTTCTCCCGCCGATAAGCAGCCGATGATGAAAATCCGGCTTTATAGTTCTTAATCCGCTGAGGTCAGCCTGGTCTGTATTTACAGCATATACACCCATTATTATCTGTATATTGCGCTGGTGTTGCGCCATTTTACCCATTCTGGCAAATTCGTCAGCTATTCTGCTGCCGCACTGCCCAAGTCCAACTACAACTATTCTCATTATTGCCTCCTTGTTAAATCACCACTACCGATATCAGGTATTTAAGTATTATCTTACTGTTGATTTCTGCTGTCAATACTTGAACTTGATATTATATCTGTACATTGCATTGTAGATGGCATAAATGTGATTGTATTAATACAAAAGTCACGATGGTATAATGGTAACGTGACATAATGGGAGCGCCGATGGAATTTCGTAAAGAGATTATAACTGCGGATTTGCTGAATCCGTTGCACGGCTTTGAGCGCGATGCAAAATCGATAGAATATCGCAGCGATCCGCTCACTGGCTACAGCAGCCGCGTCAGCACGGACCGAGCGAAGAGGGTGAAGCAGGCACAAGGCGTCGCGGTTGACGTTGCGGATATCGCGGCTCGCTCGGCTGAGAGATGCTGCTTCTGTCCCGATAACATCGCCGGCGGAACCACCAGGTTCGTGCCGGGTCTTCTATCGAGTGACGTCGATGGTAGGATAACTGTCGGGCGATGCACATTGTTCCCCAATCTCCATCCATTTGCAGAGTTCCACGCTGTAGCTACGCTTACTGAATACCACTATCTGGAGCTCGAT
>CAYGXY010000096.1:0-7075 GCA_964354045.1 uncultured Dehalococcoidales bacterium | reverse complement strand
TGCTGGTCAATAAAGTCAGAGATGCCTACTTCGCTTTAAAGCCCATCCCCTGCACCGCCTGCCGCGGCTGCATGCCGTGCCCAAGGGACGTCGACGTGCCCCGTATCTTTGAACTCTTTAACGATGCCATGATATACAACGATAATGAAATACCGCGTTCCATTTACCGTGACGAGGGGCACCGCATCCAGGACTGCGACGAATGCGGAAGCTGCGAGAAGGCCTGCGGCCGGCGCATCCCTATCACCGACCGGCTGAAGCAAGCTCGCCGGCTGCTCGATGAGAAATGACGCCTGAAATTGCAGCCATCGATTTCGACAGGGAAACCGGTGCCCGTTTTGGTGTGCCCATTGCAGCATTGCATTATTTCCTCGGTTTTTATATAATATTGTCCCATTCTACAAATGTATTATAAGGGAGGTAAACAGTGGCTATTGACCAATCTATCGAAAGACAGCTTGGCCGACTGCGTGTCTGGAATATCGTTGTCGGCATCGTTCTCGCCGTGCAGGCGGTCATGATGGCGGTGCTCACCAACAGCTTTTCTCTTCCGGTGACCGCCACGTTCATGAGCGGACCGCCCGGCACCACACCAGAACTCCATCACCTGTTCAACATCTCCACCGGCTGGGGCGTTTTCGCTTTCCTGGCAATATCTGCGGCCTCTTTGCTGATAATTGCGTCCCCCTCCGTTTTCCCCTGGTACAAGCGTAACCTGCTGCAGAACCGCAACTACGGACGCTGGATAGAATATTTTTTCAGCTCCTCCATCATGATCGTGCTAATATCTCAAATCACAGGTATCAGCGATATCGCCGCCCTGCTGGCCATCTTCGGCATTAACGCCTGCATGATACTTTTCGGGGCGCTGATGGAGAAATACGAAAAACCGGGCAAGCCCGGCTGGCTCCCGTTCTGGTTCGGCAGCTTCGGAGGCATTATCCCCTGGATAGCGATCGTTGTTTACGTGTGGGCGCCTGGGCTGGAGGCATCGCCTCCCGGTTTCGTCTACGGGATTATCGCCTCGCTTTTCATTTTCTTTAACTGCTTCGCCGTCAACATGGTACTGCAATATAAAAAGGTAGGGCCGTGGCGTGACTATTTATTCGGGGAGAAAGTGTATATTATACTCAGTCTCACCGCTAAAGCGCTGCTCGCCTGGCAGGTGTTCTTTCCGGTACTGATGTCAACTTAGCCTGAAAGTGCAATGTAAACACGGAAGAACAATGACAGTACAGGTCATCACGGACAGCACCTCCGATATCCCTCTAGAGCTGGCGAGAGAACTGGGAATCAGAGTGGTGCCGATATACGTAAGGTTCGGTGAAATTACTTACCGCGACGGGGTAGATATTCGGAACGAGGAATTTTACTCGATGTTAGCGTCTTCGAAGGTGCATCCGGCGACATCTCAGCCCAATCCAGAGGATTTCACCAGCGTTTATAAAGAGTACTGCGATAAGACCGAAGGCATCGTGTCCATCCACATTTCATCCCGGACCAGTGGCACGTATAACTCAGCGATCATCGCCAAAAATACACTGGAAAGTCGCTGCCCCATCGAGGTTATAGATTCGCGGTTCAATTCCGCCGGCCTTGGTCTGGTAGTCACCGCCGCGGCGCGCCTAGCACATGCCAGGGCCAACCTTGCGGACGTTGTCAACGAAGCTAATAGAGCCGTTAAGCAGGTAGGCATGTTCGGGATGTTTGAAACGATGAAGTACCTTGCCCGTAGCGGCAGGGTCAATAAAACAATAGCCGCAGCGTCAAGGATTCTAAATGTCATGCCCCTTCTTACTTTTAAAAACGGAGAAATAGTGCGTGCCGGACTTGTGCGCACTATCACCAAAGGCATGGACCGTATCTATGAATTCGTGAAAAATAATGCCCCGCTAAGCGAACTCACCATAGTGCACAGTAAAATAGCCGACCAGGCAGTCGTAATGAAAAAACGCTTGAGTGATTTTATTAAAGAGGAGACGATAGCCATCAATGAGCTGGGCGCAGGACTGGGAGTGCACGGCGGTCCAGGAGTGCTTTTAGTAGCACTGAGACGGTCATAGGTAGAATACCCAATGGAGGCAAGCATATGAGCACGCAACAAATCATCTTATTAGTCATTAATATTTTCGGGGGAGCCGCGGTTATCGGCAGTTATATTTTCGGGCTCAACGCACATGCCGGCGGGGCGAATGAATTATGGGGTGGTGTCCCTAACAACATCAGGCCGATATACACTGTTTCGATGATTCTATCCGCACTGGGGTATTTCGCGTTCATATACTATACTCTTTTCCGGCTTGATCCATCACAAATAAGCGTTGCGGGCGTATCTGGCTTTGCCTTATTTTACGTGATATTTTTATTAATCTTAATTCCTTCAGCTTTCTGGATGCCGCTTACAAACGCCTACGTCGGTAACCCAAGCACAGGGATATGGATCTGGATTCGCACTGTTCTGGCACTGGTCGGCTTAGCGTCAATTGCTCTTCTCTGGGCACTTCTTACCTTGCAAGGTAAAGTCCCCGGCACAGCCTACTGGCTAGCAGTCGTGGGCAGTGGTTATTTTGCTTTCCACACCGCGATTTTAGACGCTGTCGTCTGGGCGGCACTATTTAAGTAGTAGCTTAATGTTATAAATTCGTAATTTTTTCCTCACGGGCTTGATGACTTTTTAATCGCACGTATACTATGCTCTTATCACGATATGTTCTCGAAAACGGGAGGGTAAATGCACAAATATCTATTTTGGATTTTACTTCTGGTCCTGTTGATACTGGTGGGCTGCGGCGCGCCGGCCGATATCTACGCCAACCCCGGGGTAACGTTTACCCTGGCTATCGGGCAAAGCGCTTCCGTGAACGGGGAAGATCTTGAAATCCGTTTCGTCAGCGTCGTCGGGGATAGCCGCTGCGCGGCGGGCGTCGTATGCGTCTGGGCCGGTGAAGCCAGCTGCCTGGTCGAGATCACCTATGCGGACAAGGTGTTCGAGAAGGTACTCACCCAGCCGGGCCTGACGGAGCCGGCGCAGACCGATTTCGCCAACTATACTATCGCCTTCGACCTTAAGCCTTATCCCCAGGTCGGCCAGGAAATCAAAGACAAAGACTATCGGCTTGACCTTAATATCGCGAGGAAATCGAGCTGATAACGAATCGAGCTCAAGTTGCCTGCCGGCTCCGCACGCTGATCAGCTCCGCCACAATGCTCACGGCAATGTCCTCCGGCGTTTCACCGCCGATGTCTATGCCGATGGGCGAATGCACCTGGTCGAGTCGGTCTCTGGTCACGCCCCGGGCGGATAGATATTCATAGATGGCGTCCCGCTTGCGCTTGCTGCTGATCATGCCGATGTAACCGGCGCCGGTCTGCAGCGCCTGCTCCAGCACCGAACGGTCGTACTGGTGACCGCGCGTAACGATGACGATGAAGGAATCCGCGTCGATTTCCAGTCCGTCCATAGCCCGGTTGAAATCTTTAACGACGATGGTCTGATACGCCTCCGGGAAACGCTCTGCGTTAGCGTACTCCGGCCGGTCGTCAACCACGACTACGCGGAAGCCGACCAGCGACGCCAGGTGGGCGGTCGGCACCGCCACGTGCCCGGCCCCGAAGCAATATAGCGTCTTGAGCCGGCGAATGCGGTCGACTAATATCCGCGCCTCCCCGAGGGATATAACGGCAGTATTGGAGATACTATGCAGCTCGGGTTTCAGCTTTTCAACGTCCGCTGCGGTCAGCGAAGCGCCTCCCGAGATAGCATGGTCTGCCGTTAAGACCGCGTGCCCCGCGACATCGATGGCATTCCCGGCGCCTTTAAGATGCGTCAAGACGTAGAAGTCTTTGCCCTTTTGCATCGCCTCGCGCCACCGCCGGGAGAACTCCAAGTTTTCCGCCGTAGCTGCCAGGTAGTCCAGCAGGATCTCGGCCTTACCGCCGCAGATCATACCCGGGGCGGTGACGCCGCTTCCGTCAAGCTCGAAAGATATTATCCTGGATTTTTTAGCAGCCAGCGCTTTTCGAGCTTCTCGTATCGCGGCGGCCTCGATCAGGCTCCCGCCTATCGTGCCGTAGCTTTTGCCGTCAGACCCCACGGCCATCTTGGTGCCGGAGTGGCGGGGAGTGGAACCCTCCAGGCTCATGATGGATACCAGCACTAACGGCCGCCCGGCCTCGAGCAGCTCGTTTATGATATTCGCCAGGAATTCTATCTCGTTCATTTTCCCGCCAGAAAACGGGGTCGGCAAGCCCCTTACCTGTAGACCTGCCAACCCTTGATCTTACCTCTATTTTTGCAACGCTGCCTTGACCTTTTCCGGGGTGGCGGGGAGGTGATAAATCCTCGCGCCGCAGGCGTTGTAGATGGCGTTGGTGACCGCCGGCGCGGTGGAGACCATGGCCATCTCGCCGATGCCGGTCGAGCCCAGCGTGCCACGTTTACGCGGCGTCTCGCGTTTGATGAACTCCACCTCGAAAGAGTTTTCGATGGTGGGGAACTTGAAAGTTATCCAGTCCTTCGTCTTGCCCAGGATGAACTCCTCCCGCAGGGCGTAGCCGATGCCCTGGTCCATGCCGCCTTCAAGCTGGCCTTCCAGGTTCTGCGGATGGATGATGGGGCCGGCGTCCACCGCGGTGGTCATCTTCAGCACTTTAACGTCGCCGGTCTCAGTATTGACCTCGACCTCCGCCATCTGGATATTGTGTACCTGGGAATCGAAGGAGTCGCTCTGCCCGGTCTTGGGGTCGAGCCGGTCGGCGCCGGGAATTTTCTTTTCGCCTTCATAGCGGAAGGGCTTGCCGGCTTTCTTGAGGGCAGTATAAGTCTTGCCACCGGCTTCTTTCATGGCTTTTGCCATTTTTTCCAGCCCGTTCACCAGGGCACCGCCGCCCATATAGGTCTGCCGGCTCCCTGCCGACGGGCCCGCGCCCACGGTCTTAGCGGTATCGCGAGTATAGAGGCGGATTTTCTCCATCGGCAGGCCGAGGACCTGCGCCGCCAGTTGGGAAAGCATCGAATCGTTGCCTTCACCGGGGTCGGCGATAGCGGCGTAAACGGTCACGGTATCGTCTGGGTTTATTTCCACGGAGTTCGAGGCCTGGTCGCCGGCCTCGGCGATGCCAAAGGAATGGCAGGCGATGCCCACGCCGCGCTTGATCTTGCCGCTCTTTTTGTTGAACGCGGCGGCGTCCTTTTTAGCGCGCTCGTAATGTGGCCGGATATCGTCGCAAAGCTCCGGGAAGCTGGTCTGGTCGATGGGGGCGCCCGTTGAGCGGGTCTGTCCCGGTTTCAGGGCGTTCCTCTTGCGGAACTCGAGCGGGTCGATACCCGCCTTCTCGGCCAGCATATCTACGAGCGACTCCAAAGCGAACATGACTTGGGGCGGTCCGGCTCCACGGGCGGCCCCGCCGCTGCCGTTATTAGTGAAGGACATTTTCCCCAGGGCATAAACGTTGGGTATATTGTATGAGCCGTTCAACATGTGGAAAGCGCGCCCCGGCATGATGGGGCCGAGCAGGAAATAAGCTCCCTTGTTGAGCATGAACTCGTTGGAGTAGGCGGTGATATTGCCTTTGGCGTCCGCCGCCAACTTTGTCTTCATGGCGAAGGGGTGACGCTTGGAGGTGATGAGGAATGATTCCGCCAACGTGGGAATATATTTGATTGGCCGTTTAAAGTGCATCGCCGCGGCGGCGGCAATGCCCTCCGAGGAAATCGATGCTTTAATGCCGAACTGGCCGCCGGAATAAGGCTCGATGTAGCGGACTTTTTTCGCCCCGACGGCTTCCTGTATCTGGGCGGCATGGGCGTGAATCATGATGCTCCGTCCGATGACCACCAGCTCATCGCCGTCGAGATAGGCCACGCAGGCTTCCGGCTCCAGGGCGGCCTGGTGGTTCATCTGCGTGGAGAAATCGCCGCCGACCGTGAAGGTCGCCGACTTGAAAGCTTTCGCGGCATCGCCTTTTATCTGCGGCTGCTGGTAGCAGAGATTGGGCGAGTCCGGGTGAATCTGGACGGCGCCTGGCGCCAGGGCTTCCTCCGGCGTCTTCATCACAAGTAGCGGTTCGTAAGTGACTTTGACGGCGGCCGCGGCCGCCCTGGCCTGTTCCCTCGTTGCCGCGGCGACGATAGCTACGGGGTCGCCGTAAGCCCTGACCTTGTCCTCGCAGAGCACGGGCTGGTCGGGCTTAATGACACGGATGCGGTTGGTGCCCTTGATATCATCCGCCGTCATCACGCCCACGACGCCCGGCATCTTCTTCGCCGCCGAGGCATCGATTTTCTTGATCACGGCATGGAACTCGGTGCTGTGCACGGCGGCGATCTCCAGCATATCGGGCATCTTGTAGTCGCCGCCGAACTTAGCCACGCCGCAGGCTTTAATCATCGCCGACGGGCGCGGGTGTGACTCGCCGATCATTTTTTTCTTATTAAGAGCGGCGCGCACTTTCGCCGGAGAGGTCTCCTTGCGGAGGAACTTGCTCGCCAGCTTTACCGCGTCGATGATTTTCACGTAGCCGGTGCAGCGGCACAGGTTGCGCGCCAGGGCTTTTTTAATTGCCGCCAGGTCCGGGTTGGGGTTCTGGTCGAGCAGGGCCTTGGTAGCCATGATCATGCCCGGCGTGCAGTAGCCGCACTGGATGGCGCCTGAGAGCACGAAAGCTTCCTGGATGAGGTGCGGATTCTCCGGCGTACCCAGCCCTTCCACGGTAATGACGTTCGCGCCTTCGAGGTCGGCCACCTTTCTCAGGCAGGAGCGCGTAGCTTTGCCGTCAACGATGACGGTGCAGGCGCCGCACTGTCCCTTCCGATCGCAGGACTGTTTGGTCCCGGTGAGACCCAGTTGCTCACGCAGCAGGTCGATAAGCGCCAGGTCCGGCCCGGCTTCGACCTTCCGCTTTACTCCATTCACCGTCAGGGTTACACTTGTCATTTAGCTGCCCCCTTTCTTTTTATGAATTAATGACATTAAGACAAATTTCAATATAAAATATCACGCCTCAGGCGGTCTTGTCAACGCGGACCGGCCGTAGCGCGCTAGCCCGCGGCGCAGCAGCTCAATGGTGCCGCGCG
>CAYGXY010000095.1:0-15583 GCA_964354045.1 uncultured Dehalococcoidales bacterium | reverse complement strand
TTTGCCCGGTCGCAGGTAGTCTATTCTTAAATCGATTGTGCCAATCTTGCTCAGCCTCTCCAATTGCTTATCAAAGGGTTTCTCCCTGATTTCTTCGAATACCTTTATATGAACAGTATGCCCGCCAGTTATATCCAGAATCGATGAAATAACTCCGCCGTGAAGTGTGCGAAAGATGGGATTTCCTATCAGTTCATCACGCAGTTCAAAGGTAACAATGCCTTCTTCCAATGTCGGTGAGTCTAAGCTGAAATCCAGAATGTCGTTAAACGAATGGCCGGACTTCTGCACAAAAAAATCAATCACCGCTTTCAGATCTTTATCTTTTACATTGACTCTGACAGGCATCCACGTCTCCTATGTCCAAAGGTAGGGAGTTAAAGGCCTGCTACCATCTTTGCCACTTCCCAGTTGTATTCGTATAGGTGCATCCCTTTGCTCACGGCGATTATCTCTCCGTCCTCCACCCCTATCTCGCTGGCCATGAACTCCTTCATGAGCTGAATGCCCGCCAGATTGCTGGGGAATCCAGCATATAAATCCCAGGAGCGGAAATACACCACGTAGTGCAGCTTGCCGTAGCGCACCCTGGTGTCGATCAGGCGCAGACAGGGGGGATCGCTGCAATAGATGGAATCCCTGTTGCCCACTGTGATCGTGGCCTGGTTCGTGTTGAACCCCTTCTTGTACATTTTGCAGATCTCTTCGAACTGCTGTTCGATATCCTCACCGTAGGTATATGTTTCGTTGGCCTGCTTGAGGTTGGACATCAGGTATGGAAGATATTCCTTTTCAACGTAGTCGATATCGCTGGGCGGCGGCACGCCCTCAGGGACGGTTGGAACCAGCGGCCTGGTGCCAGGATGCTCTATCTGAACAACGACAAAGTCGAATTCCTTCCGCTTCTGCCCAACGTAGCTGCCGATCTCGATGGTGTATTCGTGACCTTTGGTAAGCACTTCACGGATGCACTTCCACCAGGCTTCATTCAAGTCTCTTGCTTTAATAAAAGTGATATCCATATTGCTCTCTATAAAAGATTAATATTTCGTATCGGTGTATTTGATCGGTTTTCTGTAGATCCAGTCAGTGCGATTACGTATATCCCTATCGTATAGGAGGCGGCAAAATACAACCTGCTTCCAGTTATCGCGAGGCATAGGACTCTCAGCTATGATCCTTTTCATAATTAATAGCAGAAGCATGCCGAACAGAAACCATGTAGTCATCAATGATTTTTCCCATGACAACCATGGATTTGGCAGGAAAGGACTGGGTATTATCATGACCAACGCAGCTACCATCATGAACAGCGGCGATTTCTTAAATATACCCCATCCACCTACCCAGACCGCAACAAATATAATTAATTCAAATGGCGCAAAGAAACCGAGCGCTCCCAGCATAGGTGTAACCCCCCTGCCGCCGCCGAACTTAAAGAACACCGACCAGCTGTGTCCTATCATTGCTGCCAGCGCACCGATGCCCTGGGCTGCAACCTCGCTGCCGCCGACGGTAAAATTCAATTGCATAACAACTACTACTGGTATTATTCCCTTGAATAAATCGAAGATACCGACAGGGACAATAGCCCACTTGGCAATCGAATGCCAAACGTTAGACCCGCTGGCTATGCCGCTGCCGTAGTCTCTGATATCGATCCCTTTTAGCAGCCGTCCAGCGATATATGCCGCGGGCACAGACCCGAGGAGATATGATCCTATAGTCAATAGTATCATCGGATAATATGACATTATCAGTTGCCTTTTTCCTTAAGAATGGCAATTAGCCACGCCATCCATCTCCCTCTCAGCCTGCCCGGGAGTAGCGGAGTGACATGGTAACCGCGCTCAAATAATATCATTTCTTTTGGCTGTTGTGCTTTCTCATATAAAGCAATGGTCTTTTCGTAAGGAAGCCACTTGTCTCCTTTACTATGCATAAGCAGCTTGGGTATATTGCCAATCTTTTCGATATTTTCTAAAGGGTTTAATGAGTCCCAGTATTTTGTATCGTGATTAATATCTATGCACAACTTATACTTGCGAAAGCGCATCCAAAGTCTGGAAATCTGCTGATTTAAC
The DNA here is from genome assembly GCA_964354045.1 of uncultured Dehalococcoidales bacterium. Lineage (GTDB taxonomy): Bacteria > Chloroflexota > Dehalococcoidia > E44-bin15 > E44-bin15 > JAYEHL01. The sequence continues at coordinate 13,499 of CAYGXY010000095.1, read as the reverse complement.
CATCCGGCATATGGCAGAGGGCCGATGCGTGGAAATTCGAGCACGGATGTCCCGAGACGTTCTGCCTGGTCATGCATCGGCCTCCAGAATTCGGCTATGCTTCCAATCTCCGCGGGAATCGATAGCAGTACTACTGCTTTAGCTCCATTTATAACAGTAGCCGCGTAAAGACATGCCAGAGCCCCCATGCTATGTCCCACTAGTCCTATACATTCGCTATCCACTCTACTATGGTTTTTCAGTACGTTATATGCAGCCGCCACGTCCTGTCCGATACCTCCATCCAGTGTTCCATTGCTTTTACCATGACCACGAAGATCAAGTGCAAGCGTTGCTATTCCTTGACGAGCAAGCTGTTGGGCGCAGGGACGCATGGATCGATGATCAGATGCCATTCCATGACACATTACTACACCAGGAAACCGGCCTTCACCATTTGGCAGATAGATTATACCGTGGAGCTTTATGTCCACAGATGAGAAGTAGATTTTTTCTGTATGCCACCTCATTTATATCCATGTTCTACGTGGCGTTTTTGCGCAAGAGATGTAAGATGCTGAACACATTCAAAAGGCACGATCGCCTCGCCAAGAGGAGTCTCATGATCGTCTTCAAAACCGTGGAAATCGCTTCCGCCTGTAGCTATCAGATCATATTTAGTGGCCAGTCTGCTCAGTCGTTCGATTGTATCTTTATCGTAGTTATCATAATATACTTCAATACCTACAAGCCCGGCTTGTTTTAAGTCAATAATCATCTGATCCAGTTCCTTAATGCTTGCGGGGTGTGCAATTACGGGCAGTCCATTCGCTTTGATTATGAGTTCGACCGCTTCTTTAGGAGAAAGCCTGTCACGTTCAGCATATGCAGGACCGTTACGACCGATATATCGTTCGAATGCGTCTTGGAGATTTGAAACATGTTGTCCCTCGAATAATGCTTGTGCTATATGGGGGCGTCCGACAGAGCCGCCGTCCGTCAATTCCAAGATACGCTCCCACTCAATATTAATTCCCAATTTGCTTAATTTAGCTAACATTTTCTGTGCTCTGTCTTTGCGTGAGTTACGGAGGCTGTCTAAGGTATTTAAGAAGGACTGGTTTTTATAATCCACAAAATATCCAAGGATATGCACTTCTCCTTGACGCACATCAGTATTTATCTCAACGCCTGGAATTACTGTGACATATGGGAAGCATTCCGTTGCGAGCAAAGCCGGCTCGATTCCGTTAACTGTATCGTGGTCGGTGATGGCAATCACACCGATACCTTGTTCTGCCGCAATTTGTATCAGCTCGCCAGGTGTTAACCTACCATCGGAGTAAGTTGTATGCAGGTGGAGGTCAACCCTTTTAACCATTTAATCGACCTCCCGGTCGATGCGGCTAATACGAGTAGCTTTCCCCGTTTTTTCATCTATATCAAGAATTACGGAATTAAAGATCACTTTACCCCTACCGACGGATATCCTGTGCGGCATTTGCGTAAGGAATCGGTTTATTACTGAATCGATATCGTCTCCAATAACCGATTCATCAGGCCCTACCATGCCGATATCGGTAATGTAAGCAGTACCTTTAGGCAGTATCTTAGCATCGATTGTGCCAACATGTGTATGTGTTCCCGTCACCGAGCTCACCCTGCCATTCAGATACCATCCAAACGCTATCTTCTCTGATGTCGCTTCAGCATGGAAATCGATAACAGTAATAGCAGGTTTATCGTCTCCGAGTTCTTTGAGAAGGCTGTCTATGGCGCGGAATGGACAGTCAAGATTGCCGATAAAGGTTCGGCCGATGAGGTTTACTACCAGCGTGTTCTTGATGATAGCATATCCCCTTCCAGCGACACCCCTGGGATAATTTAGAGGGCGCAGTATCTGCTGGTAGTTATCTATCGTCGATACCATTTCCTTGTGTGCCCAGATATGATTTCCTGATGTTATTAAATCGACTCCTGATACAAAAAGTTCATCTGCCGTATCCGGAGTCAACCCTATTCCACCGGCGGCATTTTCGCCATTGGCTATCACCAGGTCTATGCCATACTCACTTCGTAAGTCCGGCACCAGTTTTCTAACAGCAATACGCCCGGGCTTACCTATGACATCGCCGATCATCATGATGCGCATTATATATCCCTATTTTGCGTAATCAACAGCCCGCGTTTCTCTTATAACTGTGACTTTAATCTGACCGGGATACTCAAGCGTCTCCTCGATTTTCTTTACTATGTCGCGGGCTAATCTAAGAGACTGAACATCGTCTATTTCAGTTGGTTTAACCATGATGCGTATCTCACGGCCGGCCTGAATAGCAAAAGACTTTTCTACACCTGCGAAACTGTTAGCAACACTCTCCAGCGCTTCAAGACGCTTAATATAATGCTCCAGAGATTCACGCCTGGCGCCCGCCCTGCCACCGCTAATTGCATCTGCGGCGGATATTATAAATCCCATTAAGCTTGTTGTGCCTGTCTCGTTATGATGCTCAGCAATCGCATTGACCACCTCAACCGATTTGTCCCATTGTTTTACAATATCAGCTCCGATCTTGGCATGCGGCCCTTCCACATGGGAATCCACCGCTTTTCCTATATCATGCAGAAGTCCGGCTTTCTTTACAGCATCGGCTCTCATCCCCAATTCTGCGGCAATCATGCGCGCAAGATGAGCTGTTTCAATGCTGTGTTGTAATACGTTTTGACCATAACTGAAGCGGTATTTAAGGCGCCCCAGCAGTTTTATTAATTCCGGATGCAACCCGGGCAGTCCAACTTCATGTATGGCTGCTTCACCTTCTGATTGGATAGTTGCATCTACTTCACTCTTAGCTGATGTAACCATCTCCTCGATCCTTGCCGGATGTATTCTGCCATCGAGGATAAGTTTGTTAAGAGCAAGGCGTGCTATTTCACGGCGCACAGGATCGAAGCTGGAGATCGTTACAGCTTCAGGCGTATCATCGATGATAAGATCAACGCCAGTGGCATTCTCCAGCGCCCTGATATTGCGTCCCTCTCTTCCAATAAGGCGACCCTTCATTTCATCGCTTGGCAGCGCTACTACAGAAACAGTTGTCTCAGAAACTACCGAGGTAGCTAATCGCTGGATCGATTGAGAAAGTATATCCCTGCTTCTTTCATCTGCATCCCTTTTAAGTTGCGCCTCAATCTCGCGAAGGCGGCGGTTTACATCCTCCATGGCCTCTTCTTCAATAGCCTTTATTAATAGTTTTTTAGCCTCCGCGCTAGAGATGCCTGATATTAGTTCCAGTTTCTGAACCTGTTTTAACTTCAAATCCTGAAGCTGATTTCGCAGGTTATCCGCTTCTTTTTCTTTTTCTATAAGGCCGCGCTCCCTTTTGTCTATTGAATCTAATTTCTTATCGATATTTTCTTCTTTTTGCGACAGCCTTCTTTCCTGTTTGTTTAACTCAGTCCGTCGTTCCCTGATATCGCTCTCAGCCTGTCCTTTTAGCTTTATAACTTCCTCTTTTGCCTCGAGCAACATTCCCTTGGATTTTGTCTGGGCGTCGTTTAGTATGACCTCTACTTCAAGCTGGGCAGCGCGGGTTCGCCTGCCGATAATCATACGCCACACGAAGAAGACCAGAACGCCACCTAAAACGAATCCGACACTTGCGGCTAATATTACATAAAACGTTGACAAGATTCTTATCCCCCTTTCGTCCGGGGCAGTCCCAAATTATTCAGGTTTGTAATGAATTGCCCCATATTAAACTCTGTACTTATTAAAGTCAATAGAATCAGCTTAGTTCACGCCACAGGCGGTCAACCGTCTGCTTAGTTACTTCATAATTAAAGCCCCTTCTCATTAAAAAGGAGCCTATTTTACGTCTAAAGTTATCATAACCTTCCTTCGATAACAGATTTGCTTTCTTCTTTGCGGCACGATAGGCATTTTCTTCATCATTATAACTGCCTAAAACCTTGCTGATCACTTCTTTATCTATGCCCTTTTGACGTAGTTCAATGCAGATCATTCTTCTACTACGCGGGTTTAGCGTTTCCCTTCGTTCCCGCCAATATTGTGCAAAAGCTGTATCATCAACCATATGTTTATCACGCAAACGCTCAATGACAGTATCAATTGCTGCTTTAGTGAACCTTGCACTGAGCTTATTTCTCAGTTCGATCTCACTTCGCTGGCGATAGCCTAACAAGCGATATGCTGCTTTTAAACATTCCTCACTAAGTCCTTCATTCTCCTTACGAGAATTAACCTTGGACTTGCCTCTGTAGTAAATATGTTTTCTGTTCATCACTTAATATATAAAACACAAAAGGCTGGTAGCACATTCCCCAGCCTTCGTATCGGTATTCGCCCGCAAGTAATTATAGAACTTGGGCTGAATTATTCAACTGCGTTGTTATCGGCAGGAACAGGGATGTTAAATGCCTGCGCTCGGATCTGCTGCTCGATCTCTTTAGCGATCTCTTTATGCTCTTTTAGATACTCTCTGGCGTTCTCTCTGCCCTGGCCTATTCGACTGTCGTTATACGTATAGAAAGCCCCCGATTTGCTTACCAATCCGAGGGTCACTCCAAGGTCGAGAATGCAGCCTTCACTGCTGATACCTTCGTCAAAAAGTATGTCGAATTCAGCGGTTTTAAATGGAGGTGCCACCTTGTTTTTAACGACTTTTGCCTTTACGTGGCTTCCTATGGCAACATCTCCTTTTTTAATGGTCTCGGCCCGCCTGAGATCTATTCGCACCGAGCTGTAGAATTTGAGCGCCCTTCCCCCAGGAGTAACCTCGGGATTCCCGAAGAAAACCCCTACCTTTTCACGCAGTTGATTGATAAATATTACTGAGGTATGCGACCTGTGAATAGCAGATGTAAGTTTTCTAAGAGCCTGAGACATTAATCGGGCTTGTAATCCGACAAAGGCATCTCCCATGTCCCCTTCAAGCTCTGCACGCGGGACGAGCGCAGCTACACTGTCTATTACCACCACATCCACCGCCCCGCTTCTTACCAATGCCTCTGCTATCTCCAGCGCCTGCTCCCCCGTGTCTGGCTGGGAAATTAATAAATCTTCTACCTTGATACCACACTTGACAGCATATGATGGGTCAAATGCATGCTCTGCATCGATATACGCAGCTGTTCCTCCATTAGATTGTGCATTCGCTATAATATAGAGAGCCAGTGTCGACTTGCCGCTCATTTCAGGCCCGAATATCTCAGTGATACGACCCCTCGGTATGCCGCCTATTCCTAATGCTAAATCCAATGAAATGGCGCCTGTTGGTATGAATTCTATGGAAGCCTTAATCGAGTCCTCGCCGAGCTTCATGATAGAACCTTTACCAAATTGCTTCTCGATTTGGCTTATCGCTAATTCGAGGGCTTTTTGCTTCTCTGTGGCCATTTTACTCCTTGGTGTCAAGGGATTTGACTACATGGGAATAATAACACAGCAATTATGTTCAAGGCAAGTGGAATATAGTATATAACGATAATAAAATTTCATCCCAGTTCAGCTATATGCCCCTTTGCCTTTTCTATGAGCTCAGGATTGTCTGATGTATCTATGACCCTCCTGAAATCCGCAATAGCAGCAGGCTTCATGCCCATATTTTTCAGGAGTAAACCTCGCTTTAAATATGCTAGTGTATGTTTCGCATCCAAGCGAATTGCTTTGGTGTATTCTTCGATTGCCTTTTCATGTTTTCCTAATGTTTCAAGATCGCAAGCGCGGCCGAAGCATTCCTGTGCTGCAGATGCATCTGAAGTTCTTGGAAGCGGCGGAAGAGGCGGAATTGGTGCAGGTTCTACCATTGTTGATTCGGTTGTCGATGTCGCCGTCGAGTTCATCTCTGGAGATACGGCTAATCCGGGAGTAGATTTTAGCTTATTTTCATAATATTCCCTAAGACTTGTCCTGTGATTTTTTAATTCCTGGGGTAACGTTTCCGGTGTTGAATGGCTTATTAAATGCTCCCGTCTCAATAAGAAAGAATATCCTATTACAAGGATGATGGATATTACTAGCCCTGTCCAGTTGCACAGCCATGTGAATAACTGAAGTGAACTACGACAAAGCGCAGACCCGAAGATGGCTGTTATAGTATGCCAATTTGGCCCACTAAAGGAAGGATGTCCATAGAATCCCCCGATTGCAAAAAGTGTCATCTCAATGATGATAATAGCCAGGATAACTGCTATTATTCCAGAGGTAGCCAGTCCTGTGCCCAGCCTATTTACCAAATCAGGCGGATTCCATCTGATAGTTGACTGAATTATCTCATAGACAGATTTATCTCTATATAACTTGACCAAAATGAGATACAACATCAGGCCAATGATGACTGCCATTATAATAGGCCCGCCTATGCCAATTAAGAAATTCGCTACCACATTGAGAAATGGTATTTTGTCAACAATCCAAAGAACAGCCCAGAATATTGCCGTAGTAAAAGCAAGTACGCTGAATACTGCAAGAAAATGAGATAATCTTCCTATAAAGTTCCTATGCCGCAGCCCAAGGATAGCCCCCAGTATAAGTAATGCGATAAGCAGGCCATCCAGCCAGTTCATTCACTTCCCTCCTATAAAATCTTGCTGGATAATTATAGCTAAGTTACTGAATATCTTGAGATTGTTTATTAAAACGAAGGTATCTGTGGCATGACTCGCTTATGGGCACTCCCTGCTGACATGGCTTTAATTCTTCTTTTGACAGTATCATCTGCCTCGCCAGTTGTTAAATATCGGTCTAGTTCATTATATGTCAGACCCATCTCGCCTTCGTCGGTCTGTCCTTCCCATAATCCTGCTGAAGGCGGTTTGTCAATAATCGCCCTCGGGATTTCTAAGTACTCGGCGAGTTCCTTTACCTGCCTTTTTACAAGATTGCCCAGAGGAAGTATATCTACCCCTCCATCGCCGTACTTTGTATAGTATCCTATAGCGATCTCGCTGCGATTGCCTGTTCCAGCAACAAGATAATCCAGTTGCGCTGCCAGATAGTATAAACTTATCATCCTTAGCCGTGGTTTAATATTTGCCTGCGCCAGCTTGTCATTCTTATGATAATCATCGTCTTGAGGAAGTATCTTAAGTAGAGAATCGTATACTGGCTCAAGCTCAACCAACTCGGTACGAATATCAAATTTCTGCGCTACTTTATATGCATGAATAACATCCATTTTGTTGCTGTAGCACGGCATAATCGCTGCCAGTGTTGTATCCGGGAAGGCCCGCTTGCACAATACCGCTACTACAGCCGAGTCAATGCCGCCGCTGAGTCCGACGACTGTGCCTGTTTTCTTTGCTTCAAGCACACGTTCTTTTATCCAATCGGTTAGCTTATTTGCCAGTTGTTCCATATGATAAACCCTCGTATTAAAGTTGACCCTCTTTAATTCGTGAAGTATACTCTTCTCATAATAATAAAGTCAAAGCTCGTCAGATAGATGGAATCGCATCATTGAATACATAATTTACTGGAATTTGTCTTATTGATTCTATTAGAATAAACATATGAAAGATACATTCCTCTTCGTATTACTTATCGCTGCTATCGTAATTGTTATGTCAATACGTATCTACTTACGCAGGCGCCAGTTCAAGAACAACGTCAAAAATAATGAGGGTGTTTCTACTTCAACGATTGATCATTCAAAGACTCGAGATATCGATGATGCACAGCGATTCGCAGATGTGGCACATCGATTGGAAGACACCCGGGCAAATTTAGCTGCTACGACTTCGGATCGAGCAGAGACACTTGCCAAGATCTCACATGTGAACAAGTCCTATGGTGGCAAACCTATCGTACAGGATGTTTCCTTTACGTTAGAAAAGGGAGAGGTGTTAGGCCTTGTCGGTCCCAATGGAGCCGGTAAAACAACAACCATCAGAATGCTCATGGATATTGTGAAACCGGACTCGGGAGAGATATCCGTTTTCGGTTGTCCACTTAATGAACAGGCAAAGAATAAGATCGGCTATCTGCCTGAGGAACGCGGCCTTTACCGCAAGATGAAGGTTTACGATAATTTAATATATCTGTCCAGTCTGAAAAATGTCCCCTCCAGCATTGCCAAGGAGAGAACCGAAAAACTTCTTAATGAAGTTGACATGTCCCCGCATAAAGATAAAAAAATCGGTGAACTCAGTCGCGGGATGGGGCAGATAATTCAGTTCTTAGTGACGATTGCACATGATCCGTCTCTTATCGTGCTCGATGAACCGTTTGCCGGCCTGGATCCGGTGAACCGTTTGCTGCTGAAGAACATTATCCTGGAACTGAAAAAACAAGGTAAAACGGTGATACTCAGTACCCACATGATGAATGAAGTGGAGGAAATGTGTGACCGCGTCCTGATGATAAACCGTGGCCAGGTTGTTTTATATGGGAACCTCTCAGATATAAAACAGCGTTTTCGCAATAATTCCGTATTTATTCAGTGCGATGGTGATGTGGGCACAATCGAAGGCGTCAGCGGCAGAAAAGATCACGGGAAATATATTGAGCTGTTCCTCGATGGTCAGACGACATCACAACAGGTATTAAACCAGCTCATCGCAAAATCGGTAAGGATCGATCGCTTTGAGGTCTCCACGCCTTCTCTTAACGAAATATTTATCCAGGTAGTAAAACAGTGAGCAAAGTTTGGATAATCGCCAGACACGAATTCCTGACAGCTGGTAAGAAGGTGTCATATATTATTCTGACATTCAGCCTTCCAGTTATAGTGATATTAGGAATGTTAGTGTACTATGGCATTACGCAGTGGGCCGGCGAAAAGCCGCCCACAGAGAAGCCGAGTATCGGCTATATAGATAATACCGGACTATTTGATGAGTATACGACCGCAGATGAGGTTAATTTCGTACTGTACGTTACGGATGACGAAGCTAAACAAGAATTGCTTAGTGGCAATATCAGCGAATACTTCATTATTCCTGCTGACTACCTGGATACAGGCACTGTCTATAGATATACCACTAAACGGGAAATAGAACTACCTTCTTCATTGAATTCAATCGAGGATTTCCTCATCACCAATCTTATCAGTACTAATGTCAGCAATGATATCCTGACAAGAGTGAACAATCCGCTCTACGCGCAGTCATTCAGATTGAATCAAGATACGGGAGAGGTGGTACCGCCTGAGGATGAGATATCGGCGTTTGTCATGCCCTATGTCTTCGGGTTGCTCTTTTTGATGTCCCTGTTCTTCGCATCGGGTTATCTACTGCAAGGTGTATCCGAAGAAAAAGAGAACCGGCTCATAGAAATATTGTTGTCATCGGTTTCTGCTAAGCAACTGCTCACAGGAAAAGTTCTGGGGCTGGGAGCTGCAGGGCTCTTGCAGATATCGGTCTGGCTTATAACGATTGTAGTCTTTGTTGTGATTGCATCAACAAATATTGCGGCCTTGGCAGGACTGAAGGTTTCCGCCAGTCTCATCATATTGAGCATCGTGTATTTCATATTGGGTTACATATTATATGGTGTATTATTCGCAGCCATAGGCTCACTGGGATCTACAGCAAGGGAGAGCAACCAGTGGACCGTTATTGTGGTTCTGCCTGCTGTATTGCCGCTGGAGCTGATGGCATTGTTTGTAACGAATCCTGATCATGTTATTTACACTATTTTTACCCTCTTCCCTCTCACCGCGCCGATAGCTGTGATAATGAAATCAAGCATCGGTACGCTTCCGATTTGGCAGCTGGCTCTCAGTATCATCATTATGGTTGTTTCCATTATCGTGACAATCTGGCTGGCCTCACGTGTGTTCCGTACGTTCCTCTTGATGTATGGCAAACGACCAAGTATAGCCGAAATCTGGAGATATCTCCGAGAATCGTAGCCCGATAATTTATATGCGTCCTCCCGATTTTCACTATTGCTGCCGTTTTACTTTTACGTTTCCGCGCATCGACTGGGCTTTTATATAGTGGTACAATTAAAAATGTAGGTCAACGAACAAATGTATGATGTCATTGTTATAGGAGCGGGACATGCCGGCTGCGAGGCGGCGCTTGCCTCGGCCCGGATGGGTTCCGAGACGCTGCTGCTGACCCTCAATCTTGATAATGTTGCCTTAATGCCATGCAACCCATCCATCGGCGGACCTGCCAAAGGCCACCTGGTGCGTGAAATAGATGCATTAGGCGGCGAGATGGCTCGCAATATCGATCGCACTTTCATACAGGTAAGGATGCTTAATACCGGTAAAGGTCCTGCGGTCCAGGCGCTTAGAGCTCAAGCAGATAAGAAACTATACGGCCTCTCTATGAAATATACCCTGGAGCGGCAAGAAAATCTCAATGTAAAACAAGCGCTTATAGATAAACTCTGGGTTGATAGCAACATTTTCCATATCCAGACTAATATGGGCTGGATTTATGAAGGCCGGAATGTTGTTCTTACAACGGGCACTTCCCTCAATGGCAAGATTATCATCGGAGATAAGAGTTATCCCGCAGGCCGCGCCGGGGAGTTCGCCGCTGAGAAACTATCTGATAGTTTGCGATCCTTGGGATTCACCCTGGGAAGGCTCAAGACAGGCACCCCCCCGCGCATCGATGCTCGAACGATAGATTTCGATAAGACCGTCATACAACCGGGAAGCGAAGTTCCTTTGTATTTCAGCATGTTCAGAAATGGGAACCATCAAGTTTTATTCCCTGAGCCTAACCCGATTTATCCTTTAACACCATCCGACTGGCGTCCTCAACTGCCATGTTATCTGGTTTATACCAATGCAAAAACCCACGAAATAATCAGAAATAACCTGGACCGGGCCCCGCTTTTTAACGGTATGATTAAAGGTGTCGGCCCGCGGTCCTGTCCATCTATAGAAGATAAAATATTTAAATTCGCTCATAAGGCCGGTCATCCTCTGTTTCTGGAGCCGGAGGGATGGGAAACCAATGAAGTATACGTCCAGGGTGCTAATCCCAGCCTCCATGAGGACGTACAACTTGCCATGCTGCGCACCATACCCGCATTAGAGAAAGTAGAAATGATACGGGTGGGATATGCTATCGAGTACGATTACGTACCTTCCAACCAGATATCAGCGAATTTGGAGAGTAAGGCGATCCCGGGCCTGTTCCTTGCCGGACAGATCAATGGGACGACAGGATATGAAGAAGCGGCGGGGCAGGGATTGATCGCCGGGATCAACGCGTCGCTTAAAGTACAGGGTAAGCCTCCTTTCATCGTGAGGCGCGATCAGGGATATATCGGTGTGATGATCGATGACCTGGTAACGAGGGAACTCACCGAACCGTATCGTCTGCTGACATCGCGTGCTGAGTATCGACTGCTGTTGCGGCATGATAATGCGGATTTGAGATTGACACCTTTGGCATATGAATTAGGACTGGTGGGACGTGAGCAGTATGAGCAGGTTGAAGCAAAACGTCAGGCAGTCGCTGCAGAACTGAAACGCCTGTCCAAAACCTATTTCAACAATTCGGATCGGAGTGTGACTGCTTTAGAGTATCTCAGGCGTCCCGATGTGACTTATAATACCCTCGTGGCGATGTCATGTGGAAGTCCCGGTATAGATTGCGATGTCGCCGAGCAGGTGGAGGTCGAAGCAAAGTATGAGGGGTATTTAAAAAAGCAAAGTACCTCCGTTGCCCGCATGTCACGAATGGAGAAGAGGTCCATCCCGGATTTCTTCACCTATGATGGTATTACAGGATTGCGTTATGAAGCGCGGCAAAAACTTAATCGCATACGGCCTGTCACGCTAGGCCAGGCATCCCGTATTGACGGAGTAACGCCGGCGGATCTGGCCATATTAATGGTGCATCTGGAGAGAGGCCGCAAATGAAGAATGTCATCATGTTCTGTGGTAAGGGCGGAGTAGGTAAGACGACCTGTGCCGCTACTACTGCGCTGCATTATGCATCAGAGGGGAATAAAACCCTTATCATCTCTACAGACCCCACGCCATCATTGCGACATATTTTCGAGATGGACAGTGCTGATGTTTCCGTCAAGAAGGGGATACCGTTAATCGTTACCGATAATCTATTTTTGTATGAAGTCGGTTCCCATGAAGTAAAAACCATGTGGAACGATAAGTTTGGGGTGGAGGCATACGAGGTATTCTCATCTTTTGTCGACATCGGCTACGAAGAGTTTATTAACTTTGTTGCCAGCGTCCTGCCCGGCCTCAGGGATGAATTCATGGTTGATTATATCAGGGAACTCCATGAGTCAGATCAGTATGGAAAGATTGTATGGGATACGGCACCCGCGGGTCAGACGTTAGGCCTCCTCAAGATGCCGTCGATAATCGGAGAACATCTAAAGCCGGCAGCCCGCATCTATACGTCTCTCAAAACTACCGGCAAGAATCGGAATACTGTTCAGGGTGTTATTAAAGGATGGGAGGCACTTTCTGCTAAAGACATGAATTTTATCCAGAATATGGTAGAATTTAACCTGGTGACAATAGCTGAGGCGCTGGCGGTATACCAGCTTGATTATATATTTGAAGAGTTTCAGAGTTACAATCTCAATATTGATCATGTTATCATCAATCAGGTGGTAACGGAGCTTGATTCGGAATTTATGAGACGTAAATCTGTGATGCAGAAAGAGTATATCGCAGAGATCGCCAAGATATGTCCGGGAAAACAGCGGATACTTTCCATGTTCCCTTATGAAATAACCGGCCTGGAGCGGCTTAGAGAGGCTATGAAGGTACTTTTTAAAAATGACTGAAAAAGCAGATATTGTTCTTTACAACGCCAATATAATTACATTCGATCCTACAAAAGCAAGAGCCAGCATGGTAGCGGTTAAGGATGGGAAGATCCTTCGTGTTGGAAGTAACGACGACAGTAAGCATTTTACCTGTCGCAGGATAGATTGCGCCGGCAGTACACTGATCCCGGGTTTTAATGATGCCCATTGCCATATCCTTGCCTTTGCATCCAGCTTGCTGAGTGTGGATTGCACACCATCATCGGTGTCATCTATCAGCGATATAAAGGATCGCATACGCAAAATGGTTCAGACAGCTTCAGATGGTGAGTGGATCAGGGCTTTCGGCTACGATGAATTCCACCTCGCTGAGCGACGTCATCCGAACCGTTTCGATCTTGATGAAGCGGCGCCGAACCACCCAGTGAAACTGATGCATCGTTCCCGGCATGCGTGTGTGCTCAATAGTCGAGCCCTGGCCCTGGTCGGGATAACAAACGAGACACAGGAGCCTCTCGGCGGGGTAATTGACAGGGACCTGCGTTCAGGACAGCCAAGCGGAATGCTGTTTGAAATGAACGATTACATCGAGAATAGGATCCCACCAATCTCATCGGGCGAGATGGACAGGGGGGTCAAACTGGCCAACAAAGCATACCTTTCAATGGGCATAACATCCCTTCAAGATGCTACAGCTTCCAATAACCTTGATACATGGAAGTTCTTCCGAAGATTGAGGGAGGCGGATTCCCTGACACCACGATTATCCCTAATGATGGGACTG
>CAYGXY010000094.1:0-6132 GCA_964354045.1 uncultured Dehalococcoidales bacterium | reverse complement strand
TATGCGGCGTCGTGGAGCTAGAAGGCGATGATATCCGCTATATCACCGTAAATACTGCAATGGCAGAGATGTACGGGCTGAAACCGGAAGCCGTCGCGAATAAGCTGGCCAGGGAAATAGGCACGGACAGGGGAATAGTAGAGCTTTTCATCGACAATTATAAAAAGAGTAAGGAGAACGATGCTCCAGCGTATTTCGAGTACCATCGGGGAGTTGGCCCGGAAACGCGTTGGTTTTTTGTAACGGTGACATTCTTAGGGCTTGAAACTAATAGATACCGGCCTCGCTTTGCTTTTGTAACCAGTGATATAACGGAGCGTAAAAGGGCCGAGGAAGTGCTGAGGGACTCAGAGGAAAAACTGCGCGTGATGTTTGAGACAATGACTGATGCGGTTGTATTGACTGATTTGAACGGCACTGTCTTGGATATCAATGCGTCCTCAGTCAAAATGTTTGGTTACAGCAAGGATGAAGTGATAGGCCGCAACGGCCTCGAGGTTCTGGCTTTTGAGGACAAGGAGCGGGCAACAAGGGATCTCGCCAGCAGTATGTACGGGACCGACATAACAGGGATTCAGGGATACAAAATCCTGGATAAGAACGGCCGTGTGGTAAGTGCTGAAATAAATGTTAACAGGCTGACTGATGTCAGCGGTAAGCCCTATGGATTCATCGTAGTTATCAGAGATGTCACAGACCGGAAGAAAACAGATGAGGAGCTTCATCTCATCAGAAAAGCGGTCCAAAACTCCAGTGACGCGATCGGGATGTCGGATCCGCAGGGGCGCCATTTCTATCAGAACGAATCATATCGAGAACTGTTCGGGTATGAGGTAGATGAACTCAATGCCCTGGGTGGAGCACCCGCGGTATTTAAAGACCATAAAATCGCTCTTGATATCTTTGACGTAACTATGAGTGGAGGAGAGTGGACTGGTGAGGTGGAGATGGTATCAAAAGGCGGACGCACCTTCCCAGTATTTTTACGGGCAAATTCCATTAAAAATGAAGCTGGTAACGTCATAGGGGTCATAGGAGCCCATACAGATGTTACGGGGAGTAAGGTGGCAGAGCAGGCGCTGCGTGAAAGCGAAGAACGCTATCGTCTGCTTGCTGAGAATGCGACGGATCTCATATGGACGATGGACATGAATCTGAAATACACATATGTCAGCCCCTCTGTCTTGAGCTTAAGGGGCTATACCGCTGAAGAGGCGATGAGTATGTCTCTTGAGGAGACATTAACCACTGATTCTATTAAAACCGCTATACAGGTTCTTAAAGAAGAGATTGAAGTCGATCATTCTGACCAATATACATCTCGTACGTTAGAGCTTGAGTTGAAATGTAAGGATGGTTCCACGGTGTGGGCAGAGGTGAAGGTTTCGTTCTTGTACGATGCTAACAGGAATCGCCTTGGTATCCTTGGTATTACGCGTGATATTACCGAGCGCAGGCAGGTGGAGGAAGCGCTGCGTGAGGTTAATGAAAAACTGCGTGTGATATTCGATTCCATAGGAGAAGCTGTAACCGTTGTTGATCTTGGCGGCAACATAATTGAACCGAACAAGGAATCTCTGCGATTGCATGGATTTGGCAGTAAGGATGAGATGATCGGGCGTAAAGCTTCAGAAATGGTTGCTCCTGTAGACCGAGAGAGAGCGGTGAATGACGCCATAAAAGCATTGAACCACCCTTATCCTTCAGGAAGGACCGAGTACAAGCTGATTGAGGCAAACGGGAGGGAATTCGATGGGGAGTTTAACGTAGCTGTAATAAAAGATAACAAGGGGAAACCAGCAGGCTTTATCGGTATATCACGGGATATCTCCGAGCGCAAGAAGGCGGAAGCGGAAATAACCGTACTCTCCAACGCTTTCAGAGCAGCCTTGGATCCTATTCTAATTCTTGATATGGAGGGAAAGGTAAGAAACGTAAACGATGCAGCACGAAGACTTTTTGAAACAGAAGAACTCGGGGTAAGTGCCCTAAATTATGCTGTGCCGGAGGATAAAGAAAAGATTATTGCGGCGATGCAGGGGTTGATATCGGGGAGTGGTTCTAACATCACTGAGTTCACTATTGTTTCCAAGAGTGGACGCAGAGTGCCCATTGAAGCCACCGGGAGTGTGATGAAGGATGCGAACGGCAAAGCAACCGGGTTCGTGGTTGTGGAAAGGGATATTACCGAGCGAAAGAAGTGGGAGGGAATACTAAAGAAGAGCGAAGAGAAGTATAGGAATCTTGTTGAAAGGGAGAAAGACGTTATCTGCTCTGTTGATCCCCTGGGGTTTGTGAAATCGATAAATGCGGCCGTCGCAATGTGGGGATACACCGCGGATGAAGTACTGAAGATGAACTTTCTGGAGCTGATTGCTCCAGAATGGCGCGAGGTTACTGCTACGCAGCTGCAGGCTCGTCTTCTTGAGACGGGGGAATATGTCGGGGAGACGATGGCTATCAAAAAGAATGGCGAGAAATGCCCCATCGAGTACAGCGCTGTTGTTATACAGGAAGAAGGCAAGTATGCAGGGGCGCAGGCTATAGTCCGGGATATAAGCGAACGCAAGAAATCGGAGGAGGCATTGCAGGCCAAGGAGAGATACTTCAGGGCCATCACGGACTTATCTTCAGGGGCGGCGCTGGTGGTGAGTGGGGAGGGGAACGTATTGGACACCACCGGTGGATTGGAGCGAATCTCCGGCTACAGCCGAGATAAGGTTCTCGGAGTTTCGGCATTAGAGTTTATTCATCCTGAGGATTTAGAGAAAGCTGGTGCCGCCTTTGACGAAGCTTCAAAGAATGTTAGCAAGACGGTCTCTTTTGAGGCACGCCTCAAGAATGCACAGGGCACCTGGCAATGGACGGAATGCCTGATCACCAATCTCCTGGATCATCCCGATGTGCGAGGCATTGTCACACATCTGGTTGACATCACTGAGCGCAAGAAGGCGGAGGAGGATATTAAACGCCATGCAAAAAGGGTTGAGGCGTTATACGGCGTTGCGCAGGTAGTCAGTCAATCATCGAAGTTAGATACAATGTTGAACGATGCCCTGGGGAAGGTCTGTGCCGCAATGGATACGGAGTCCGGTTGTATTTTTATGCTGGACTTAGACGAGAATGCCTTAAAGCTCAGTGCATGCAGAGGTGTGTCGGAAAACACGATGCAGCAATTTTCGACAATAGTGATGACCGAGCAGGGAATAGAAGAGTTGGAGAAGCTGACAGGGCCGATTACCGAGATAGATGAAACTCAGGATGTAATTGAGCCCGAAAAGATGAAGAAAGTGACTGCGGATATAGGCAGAAGAGGTATCGCCGCCGTACCGTTCTTCAGGGGTAAGGATCTGCAGGGATTGGTTGTCACATTCACTACTGAAGATCGAACATTCAGCGGTGAAGACCTGGATTTACTCAAAGCGATATCTAACGAAATATCTATCGGCATCAATAACCTAATGCTGTTAGAAAAAACAAAAGAGATGTCGGTGACGGACGAACTGACCGGACTGTATAACCGCCGGTATTTCTTCGAGACGCTGGAGATAGAAATGAGCAGGGCTACTAGAACAAAGCATCCGTTCTCTCTGGTCATGCTCGATTTGGACGGGTTCAAGGAGTATAACGACAAGTACGGGCATAGCAACGGAGACGCCGTATTGCAGACCATCTCGCAAATGCTCAAATCCTCTATAAGAAAGAGTGATATGGCTTTCCGGTACGGGGGCGATGAGTTTGCTTTGATCCTGCCGTTAGCGGATGCGGAGAAAGCAAAAAAGATTGTACAGAGGACAAGGGCCAAATGGCAAAAAGCACCGCTGGCGCAATCCAGGATTTTTGGAGGGCATGTAGGCTTCAGCACTGGAATCGCCGAGTATCCCGAGAATGCCGAGTCGGCCGATGGCCTTATATTCCTGGCGGATGCGGCCTTGTATCAGGCGAAAAAGAAGGGATATGAAGATAAGCTTGTATCTGAGTTGAGAACACTATCAACGGATATCATGGATGTGGCAACGCAGGATCAGGTATATGCATTAGCGGCTACGGTGGACGCCAGAGACCCGTATACGTATGGCCACTCTCAGAGGGTGGCAGAGATAGTGATGTCGATAGGGAGACAAATCGGCATGTCCGCAGAAGATTTAGCCAAGCTTAATGCTGCGGCTTTACTGCACGATATCGGCAAGGTCGGTGTACCCGATGCAATCCTGACTAAGATGGGGAAGCCTACCCCTGAGGAGTGGGATGTGATAAAAAAGCACTGTTCTGAAGGTGCTAGGATAGTCAGCTATGTTAAGGAGCTCTCAACGCTTGTGCCCATCATTCTGCACCACCACGAATGGTATGATGGTAGCGGCTATCCGGGCGGCTTAAAGGGCATGGATATCCCGTCAGGCGCCAGAATAACCAGTGTGGCTGATGCCTATGATACTATGGTGACGAAACGCCCTTACAGGGAGGTCATATCGCCCAGGGAGGCGTGTGAGGAGCTTAAACGGAATGCAGGGACGCAGTTTGATCCGGTCATAGTGGATGTCTGGTTCAAATTGGTAGAGAAGGCAAGTAAGAAAGATAAATAGAATTCAATATCGCTCGGTCAAGTTGATATATATTAAGTGCGCCAGCCCAGCTTGCGTCCTCCAAGCAGGTGCAAGTGAAGATGATGAATATCCTGTCCCGCATCCGGCCCCGAGTTCACAACCAGCCTGTATCCGCTTTCGGCGATGCCCTCCCGTTTTGCCAGCTCATTGGCTATGTTTACCATGTGCCCGAATAACGGCATGTGGGCGGCTGTCGCAGCGCTGAGGGAGGGGATGTGCTCCAGGGGCAGAATCAAGATGTGTACCGGAGCCTTGGGATTGATATCGCGTATAGCTAGAACCTTATCGTCGCGATGAACTGCATTGCTGGGGATTTCGCCTTTGATAATCTTACAGAATATACAACCCATTTCTTTGTCCTATCAACCCCTTATATCACAATCCCCCTTGATCCCCCTTTATAAAAGGGGGATTTTAAGGATAGGGGACACCCCTAAGACCCCGGCAGGACAAACCTCCTGCACCTCTTTCCAAAGTCCCTCTCCCTTGAGGGGAGAGGCTAGGTGAGAGTGAGAGCCCTGACTTTTTAAAGGTTTCGTACAAAGAGAAGGGCCACCGTCAGTCGATAGCCCCTCTCGCGCATTTATTCGAACGAACGCTGAATTATAAACCAAGACTCTGGGCTACCTGCTCGCGGTGCCACTCAGGTCCGCCGAAGAGCGATTCGGATGCTTTGCAATGCTTGAAGTAAAGGGGCATGTTGTGATCAAGGCAGAACCCGATGCCGCCGTGGATCTGGTGTCCGAGACGGGTTACACGGCGGTAGGCATCGCTGACCCAGGCCTTGGCCATGGAGACGTCCATTGAAGCATCCATGCCCTCAGAGACCTTCCATGCCGCCTGATAGGTCAGGAACCTTGAGCTCTCCACATCGATCAGCATGTTGGCGCAGTGGTGCTGAATTGCCTGGAAGCTGCCGATGGGCTTGCCGAACTGGATGCGCTCCTTGGCATAGGCTACGCTCATATCGAGGGCGGCCTGCGCGCCTCCGAGCATCTCGGCGCACTTGGCCACGGTGGCCTTCTCCAGCACCTTATCGACAATGGTCCAGCCCTTATTCAGGGCGCCTATCATGTTGGCCTTGGGCACGCGCACTTTCTTGAAGATGACCTCGCACTGCTTGTTGCCGTCGATGGTCTTCAGCGGTGTGATCTGCACGCCGCTGGTTTTGGCATCGACCAGGAAGAGCGTGATTCCATCCGCGGAGGTGCCGGCCTTTGTCCTGGTCGCAACTATTATGTAATTGGCGACGTTGGCATCGTTTACAAACAGCTTGGTGCCGTCGATAACGAAATCGTTGCCCTCAGCAGTTGCCTTAACTGTTATATCCGCCGGATCGTAGCTTACGCTGGGCTCGGTGATCGCCACCGTGAAGATGGACTCTCCTGAGGCGATCTTGGGCAGATAGGTCTTCTTCTGCTCCTCGCTGCCTCCCTCTAGCAGGGTGAACCCGCCCAGGACTACCGACGGCAGGAATGGGCCTGGGAACGCAGCCTTGCCCATTTCCTCGAACAGCACGGCCATATCG
>CAYGXY010000093.1:0-3129 GCA_964354045.1 uncultured Dehalococcoidales bacterium | reverse complement strand
GAACGATCCCATTTTCTTCAGTTCGCGGAGCTGAATGAGGAAGTCCTCCAGGTCGAAGTTCGCGTGTTTTACCTTCTCGCCCAGCTTCTGCACCTGTTCCGCATCAAATGCCTTCTCGGCCTTCTCAATCAATGTGAGCATGTCGCCCATGCCGAGGATGCGCGATGCCAGACGGTCAGGGTAGAACGGCTCCAGGGCATCCAGCTTCTCGCCGGTTCCGATGAATTTGACAGGCACGCCGGTTACCGATTTTATCGAAAGCGCGGCCCCGCCGCGGGCGTCGCCATCCATCTTGGTCAGGATCAGGCCGGTCAACCCCAGCTTGGCGTGGAATTCGGACGCGGCGTTCACCGCATCCTGTCCGGTCATGGCATCGACAACGAGCAGCACCTCGGCAGGCTGAAGTACTTTTTTAACCTCCGCTACTTCTTTCATAAGCTCTTCATTGATATGAAGGCGTCCGGCGGTATCGGCGATAACCCATGTGGACGCCAGTTCGTTGGCCCGCTTCAAGGAATTAGCACATACTGCGGGGGCTTTTGCAGCCAGCCCTTCGCTGTAGACAGGGATATCGAGCTGTTTCCCTAAGGCGATAAGCTGGTCGATAGCGGCGGGACGCTGCATGTCGGCGGCTACGAGCAGCGGACGTTGCCCCTGGTTTTTCAAATAGAGTGCCAGTTTTGCCGCCGTCGTCGTCTTGCCTGAGCCCTGCAGTCCAGCCAGCATGATAACCGTAGGGGGGTGGTTGGCGGTCGCCAGGCGGCTGGGCGCTCCTCCGAGGATTGCAGTGAGCTCCTCGTTGGTGATCTTTATCACCTGCTGCGCTGGCGTCAGGCTCTCCAGCACGTTACTCTGCAACGCCCTCTCGCGCAGCTTTGCCACGAAATCCTTGACCACCTTGAAGTTGACATCAGCTTCCAGGAGGGCAAGCCGCACCTCGCGCAGCGCCTCGTCGATATCCTTTTCTGTGAGCTGGCCCTTGCTCCCCAGCTTTTTGAAGACCGCATTCAGTTTTTCGGATAACGTTTCGAACATCGTTTCATCTCAAACTAGACCAATTGTAATCGGCATCGGTTCAGTAATCAAGGTATGAACCTCGTGTGGCGACTATCTTGACACTGCTACTTACAGTGGATATAGTGTGACCCACACAAACCTTATTACACTGATATCGCAGCCAATATAATCAAAAGGATGTGAAGTCATGGCGGTGAAGGTAGTAACCGACAGCACTTCGGATATCAGCCCTGAACTGGCTCAAGCGTTCAATATCAGGGTAGTGCCGATATACGTCCGTTTCGACAGGGAGGTATATCGTGATGGCGTAGATATCACCGGTGATGAGTTTTACAGAAGGCTGGCTGCGGCGCCTGTTCATACGACCACATCTCAGCCCAATCCGGAAGATTTTATCCGTGTGTATAAAGACTACTTAAGCGACTTCGACGGCATAGTTTCCATCCATATATCATCCAAGATTAGCGGGACATATAACTCCGCATCACTTGCGCAAAAGACCCTGTGCAGCCCCGTTCCTATTGAGGTAATTGATTCCAGGTTCAATTCTGCCGGATTATGGCTGGTGGTTATGGCTGCGGCGCGAATGGCGCAATCGGGGTTCCCACTGGCTGACGTTGTGAAAGAAACTAACAGGGCGATAAAACAGGTTCGCATGTTCGGCATGTTTGAGACCATGAAATATCTGGCACGTAGCGGCAGAGTAAACAAGACAATCGCCGAGGCGTCGCGCATTCTTAATGTGAAACCACTGCTCACTTTCAGCGATGGAGAGATAGTACGGGCCGGCCTTGTGCGGACAGTCTCCCGGGGTGTGGAGCGTATTTACGGTTTTGCGAAGGATAACCTGCCGGTAGGTGAGTTGACCATCGTGCACAGTGCTGTGCCGGATCAGGCACGGATGCTGAAGGTACGCCTTTCTAATTTGCTTCCGGAGGATAGGATACATATAGCTGAGCTCGGGGCTGCTCTGGGGGTACATGGTGGGCCAGGGGTACTGGTGCTGGCGCTGAAGCGAGTCGAATCCGATAAATCGTGAGTATTTCATATTGAAGGAGGATGAATCATGGTATCGCAACAGATTATTTTGCTGGTTATTAATATCATAGGCGGGATTGCCGTTATCGGCAGCTATATCCTGGGGTTGCATAACGCCGGGCCAAACGCAGCTAATGCTCTGTGGGGAGGTGTTCCGGCAGGCATAAGGCCGGTTTACGGTATTTCCATGGCATTGGCCGCCATGGGCTACTTCGCATTCATGTACTTCATTCTATTCCGGCTTGTTCCCTCTGAGGTGAGTATCGCCGGCAGGTTCGGTTACAGCCTGTTTTACGCTATCTTTCTGCTGATTCTCATACCTTCAACTATCTGGATGCCGCTCACCAATGTCTACGTAGGTAATCCGGGGACATCTACATGGGTAGGGATACGCACGGTGCTGGCTATTGTAGGGCTGGCGTCAATTGCCCTGTTATGGGCGTTGCTAGTCCTGCAACCTAAAGCTTCGGGTGTTACCTATTGGCTGGCTGTTGCCGGCAGCGGCTACTTTGTCTTCCATACGGCTGTGCTGGATGCAGTAGTATGGGCTGCTCTGTTCCGATAGACATTGTGTTTTCGCTCTGTGCAATGGCCAGACGGGCAACCCTCTCTTATCTTGCGATATATTGAAACAGCAGAGATTCTCCCTCTATCGATTGTGTTAGAATATTGAAACATTGTTAATCGGGAAGAGATATGGCGAAGCTCACCTTCTACGGCGGCGCAAACGAGATCGGCGGCAACAAGATATTGCTTGAGTCTGAGGGCAAGCGCATCTGGCTCGATTTCGGCATGAGCTTCAAGCAAGCGAACCTGTATTTCGATGATTTCCTCCAGCCGAAGAGATATAACGGCGTAATGGATTTCCTGGAGATGGGACTTCTTCCCGTGTTGCCCGATATGGGCGGGTTCTATCGCCAGGATTATCTATCCCATGCCGATATGAATGTCGAGGCGGAGGCCGCATACGATGCGGTCTTCCTCAGCCACGCCCACGCCGACCATGTGTCGTACATACATTTCATACGCAACGATATCCCCATCTATGCCATGGACGTGACGAAGCGGATACTG
>CAYGXY010000092.1:0-3130 GCA_964354045.1 uncultured Dehalococcoidales bacterium | reverse complement strand
AGTGGCCACAGTCTTAGAGAGACTGAAAAAGATAGTTGTTGAGCAATTAGGAGTTGAGGAAGAGCAGGTACAACCTAAAGCCTCTTTCGTTGACGATTTAAATGCCGATTCGTTGGACCTGGTTGAGTTGATCATGGCCATGGAAGAAGAGTTCAGCGATGGCAATAAACAGATAAGGATACCGGATAAGGACGCCGAGAATATTAAGACAGTGCAGAATGCTATTGATTACATTAAAGACCTGGGGATTGAGGACGAGTAGGAATTATATTTCTTACATTGAAGGTTTAAGAACTTAAGAATTTTTCAGCAGATATCGCTGCGGTAGCCCCGTCGCCAGCGGCGGTTATAACCTGTCGCGATGAGTTCTTGCGGATATCACCCACTGCGTACACACCTTTAATCTGTGTTCCCATTCGATCGTCGGTGATAATATACCCCTCTTTATCCAAAGACAGTTGTCCTTTTAAGAAGCCAGTGTTTGGGATTTGTCCAACATAAACAAATACGCCATCTACGGTGATTCTTGATTTTTTTCCTGTTTTAACATTGCGCACAACAAGTTCCGAGACCTTATTGTTTCCTTTAATCTCCTCGACAACTGTATCCCACATCATCTCGATTTTTTCATTGGATAAGGCTCTTTCTTGCGCCATTTTAGAAGCGCGGAGCTGATTGCGGCGATGGACGATTATCACCTTCGATGCGAACCTGGTGAGGAACATGGCTTCTTCCACTGCCGAGTCTCCCCCGCCTACCACGGCGACGACGCGGTCTCTAAACAGCGCGCCGTCGCATGTGGCGCAGTATGAAACCCCCCGGTTAACAAAGATATCCTCACCCGGCACTCCGAGCCTCTTGCGCTCGGCACCGCTGGCGATGATGATCGCCCTGGCGGAGAAATCGCCTTCGGTTGTGTTGATGACTTTTATATTCTTGAGCAGGTCGACACCGGTAACCTCGGCGGATAGCGTTTCAAGGCCGAACCTGGATGCTTGTTGGGACATTCGTTCGCCTATATCGAATCCAGAGATGCCCTCGGGAAAACCGGGATAGTTCTCCACCAGTTCTGCGTTGGCGATGAGGCCGCCGAACAATCCCTTCTCGATGAGTAGGGTGCGCAGCCTGGCACGCGAAGCGTATATGCCTGCGCTCAGCCCTGCAGGGCCGCCGCCAATTATTATTACGTCGTATTGCTTGGTGATCATAGTCTCGATTTAGAAAAAATTACTCGCCTATTTGGATTACGGCTGGGGATCTAATTGGGATGTTATCAACCCCCTGTATCCCCCAGTCTTGGGGGATTTTTAAAAGCTGGGGGACACCCCCAGGTCCCCCCAGCAGAAAATATTCTGCACCTCTGTCTACGAGGGCTCCTTCTTGTTCTATATGACCTCGTCGATGGCCTTCTTGAGTTCGGCTTTGGGCTTGTATCCGACTATTGAGTGCACCGGCTCTCCTTTTTTAAAGATGAGCATGGTCGGTATAGCCGAGACGCCGTATTTACTTGCATTTTGAGGGGATTCATCGACGTTCAGCTTGGCAATGACTATCTTATCCTTATAATCGTTGGCTAACTCGTCCAAAATAGGAGCTACTGCCTTACACGGGCCACACCATGGCGCCCAGAAATCTACTAACACAGGCGTTTTAGATTTGATCACAGTTTCATCAAAGCTGTTATCATCAATATGTACTGGTTTCACCATGATAGTTCCTTTCGTTAATTTATCCCTTTTCTAATAGCACTGACTATATCCTGTTCCACTGCCCTTTTTGCAATAAACAACGCGCTGTTAATGGCCTTGGCATTGCTGCGTCCGTGTGCGATTATCACGTTCCCATTTACTCCCAGGAGGGGGGCTCCGCCATACTCGGAGTAATCTACTGAGTTGAATGCGCTGCGAAGTGCAGGTTTTAGGATTAAAGCTACAGCTTTCAGGTAAGGCCGGCGTGCTATTGCCTGCTTGACCGATTGCACGATGATCTCACCTATGCCTTCACCCACCTTGATCAGCACATTTCCGGTAAAGCCGTCGGTAACGAGTACATCTGTGCTGTTGGATGGCAGGTCGTGTCCTTCGATATTGCCGACAAAGTTCAATTTGGTGGCTCTGAGCAGTTTGTGCGCTTCGCAGACAAGGCTGTTGCCTTTCGTATCTTCCTCGCCATTGGAGAGCAATCCTATCCTGGGGCTTTCTATCCCGAATATTTTCGTCATGTAGACGCTGCCCATCTGAGCAAATTGCACTAAGTAGTCCGGTTTGCAGTTAGCATTAGCACCGACATCAAGGAGGAGGACGGAGTTAGCAGGGAACGAGACGATGACGCTCAATGCAGGTCTTTCAATTCCTTCAATGCGTCCCAGTATCATGGTAGCGGCTGTCATCACGGCGCCTGTGTTTCCTGCTGAAACGAAGGCGTCTACCTCTTTATTCTTGAGCAGCTTCATGCCGACCGCTACTGAGGAGTCCCTCTTATCACGCATGACCTCGCTGGGGTGGTCTGTCATCTCAATTACCTGACTTGCCTCGACGATAGGTAGATCATAGCGGTGCTTTCTCATCTCCGCCTCGACCGCTTCCCTTTTGCCTACAAGTACGACCTCGATTGCGTGTGCCTTGGCGGCGGCTACCGCCCCCTCGACTTCAGCTGCAGGGGAGTGTTCCCCTCCCATGGCATCCAGAGCAATTCTCATCTTGATCTACCTTCTTCTTCCCATAGGTCGCATTGCCCGCCCCACCTAGCGAGGACCTTGTCATCACGAAATACCTGTGATATCTCACATAGTGAATTGCACTCTTTGCATTCGAATGATGAAGCGCTGAGAGCGGCATACGCGATTTCGAAGCCCTTGAATGAAGTGGCCTTATCCTTCAATTTTAATTCCTCGTGTACCATGAGTGCTGCACCGATGGCACCCGTGACACCCGGATAAGGTGGCACTATCACAGACAGGCCGAGCGCTTCCTCAAGAGCCAGCACCATACCCTGGTTGAATGCGACACCTCCCTGGAATACTACCGGAGGCAGGATTTCCTTTCCTGTAGCTATATTATTTAAGTAATTGCGTGCCAAGGCCTGGCAAAGTCCTCTTATAATATCGGCACGTTTGTGCCCCATTTGCTGT
>CAYGXY010000091.1:0-5031 GCA_964354045.1 uncultured Dehalococcoidales bacterium | reverse complement strand
GTATTTAATTTAATAGAGGGCAGTTGTCTGTCCAACCCCTGTGATCTCTAGACTTAGTCCTTCCATAAGAAGATCCATGGAAAGATTCCGTGAAAGGATACCCCTTCCATAAATCCCGCGATCAAATAGCGAAACCACCGGATATCCATCTTTTTATCTTGCTTTTAAACCACGAAAGCTGATATACTAATCGGCACCTAGAGTTCGTTTTAAAGAAATGGTAAATACTTAACTACTACATAAAAGGGCGCCAATTCACGCTTGCCATATTGACAACACAATATAGAACTGTGGTTTAATATATTAAACCAAAATATAAAAAGGGAGAAAGGAGCTGACATGAGAATGAAAAGGTTCTCTTTGTTGTTGCTTGCGCTTGTTTTTGTAGCAAGCCTGGCGGTTGTTGGCTGTGGGGGTGGAGGCTCTAACTTCAAGGTTACCAACCTGGTGTTCAATCCCGCTATTGCCTACACCGGTGATGAGGTGGAGGTATCGGCAACTGTTACCAACAGCGGCGGAGCCAGCGGCAATTACACGGCTACGCTCACCGTGGACGGAGCAGCCGTTGGAAGCCAGACGGTAGAACTTGCAGCTGCAGAAAGTAAAACGATACATTTCGATTATACGCCGACAGCAGCTGGCACGCTCACCATCGCGATAGGAAGCCTGAGCGGCTCGCTGGGTGTCATTGAACAGACACCCGGATACTGGGACATTCAATATAAGGTGGTTACCGGTAGCCGCATAGTACTGAATTATTCTCTCCAGGGCATTACGCCTGTGAAAAAAGTCATTAATTTCAACGAATCTAGTGGATTCACCCTGACAATGCGGGTAAACAAATCGGTCGTTGACGGCAAGCGTGAGGTCATAATACCGGCGGCAACATTTATATGGCCTACGTTCATGGTTAAAGGCATTACGACCGGCGTTAATATGGACTTAACCGTTCCTCTCGGCGAAGATGCCGTAGGCGTACTGTATGTGGAGGATGGCGTTGGCGATGTCGATATGCATTCTGAGAGTACATCCGGACAAACACCCATACAGGTAAATACCCAGGGAGACGGCACCAAGGACCCGGCAGGCTCCATGGTGATACCGATGGTGCTGGTCGGCAACTTCGAGACCACAGTTGGTCAGGACGGATTCCTTGACTTTGGCCTCACCTTCACCACGGGCCATATCGATAATATCGTGCACATATCGACAAATAAGAAGTTCGATGGTACGACACTAACGAGCGAGGGCGTCCCATTCGCAGAAGATAGTGACATCTCTCCTGCTCCCTATGTGGCCACAGCCGGCACAATCACCACTACCGGCACCGGCGGCTGCCTGGGAATAAAGCTAGTAGGCATGCGTATAGACTTCCAGGTTGAGATTATGTTTGCACTGGAGCCGGTCAGCGAATAAATAAATCTGACCCGACTTTGCTTTAAAATCGCCTCACCGATTATTCGGTGAGGCGATTTGCTTTGAAAAAGATTAGAGTTATAACTACGGTCTAAACTCTACACATCAGATTAAACACATGAGATGGAGAGGGTCTCTTCTTCGCCAGAGACGGCGGACCATCACCCGATATAGGAACGGCCGGCACGATAACTACAACCGGCACAGGAGATAGCCTCAATCTGAGGTTAGCGGGATTTGAAACCAACTTTCGAGCGGAGATCCAGCTGGAACTTGTACCAAAATAGTAGACTGATAACACAGGCAAATAAGAACCCCATCATTCAACTGTGATGGGGTTCTTTGTATCAGTTAACGTAAATCAGAACCACTACAACATAAATAAACCAATTTTAGAATTTTATTAGATAAAGTATTGCCAAATGAGTTAATTGGTAGTAAAATAACATAACATTCGGTAATTTAATTAACTAAATGTATTTTCCAATCGCATAGGAGGGGCCGCGTGAAAGAGTTGATTGAAGCAGTAGTTGTTGAGGCAGTTCGCACACCCATAGCAAAATCCAGCTGGAAACACAAAGATAAAGAAGGCGCATTCAGTGATGTATCATCTCATATCCTAATCGATTCCGTAATAACCGCGCTGGTTGACCGCATAAAGCAGAAGAGCCGCAAATTCAATCCCTCAGAGATCGAGGATTGTGCCGTCGGATGCCATTCCGCCATCGGTGAACAATCCGTGATTGGCAGGATGGCAGTTTTGATTTCTAACCTGCCGGAAGAAGTCTCCGGTTGGACGATGACGAGATACGGATGCGAGGGCCTCCAGGCGATAATGTCCCAGGCCCAGGCCATCATGAGCGGCTGCGGGGACATAATGATAGCCGCAGGCGTAGAAAATATGAGCAGATATCCCCTCATGGCCCCGCTGGAAGCGGCATTAAGGAGCGGCTATCCCATGAAGCCGCACCCTAATTTCGAGAAGAGGGGCGGTTTCGTGATGATGGGCACCGCCGCCGAGATGATCAGCAACAAGTACAATATCTGCAGGGAAGAGATGGACCGTTACAGCCTGGCGAGCCATCAGAAAGCAGTCAAAGCCATAAGAGAGACCAAATGGTATGAAAAAAGGGTGGTGCCGGTACATATTTCCCCCAACGGGCGTGCAGGGAGAACGGTGATCTGTGACGAAGCGCCAAGGTCCCTGGCCCTCGATGACCCGGACACAGCCTGGCAAATGATGGAAGATCTGCAGCCACGCTTCAAGGATGGCGGAGAGGTGACTGCGGCTAGCTCCTCGGGGCTTGCCGACGGCGCCGCAGCGGTCATGCTCATGTCAAAACAAAAGGCAAAAGAGCTGGGTTTGCAGCCCATGGCCACGATCAGGTCTATGGCTGTAGCCGGCAGCGACCCGTTCTATCATCTCCTGGCGCCGATACCGGCCGCGAAGAAAGCCCTCAAGCGGGCTGACATCACAATGGATGACGTCGAAGTGCTGGAAATACTTGAGACTTTTGCCGCGCCCGTCCTTGCTTTCTGTAAGGAATTCGGCATAGCCTACGACGACCCGAGGGTAAACCCGACCGGCGGAGCTATCGCCCTGGGCAATCCCATAGGGTCCGGCGGCGTCCTGTACTTCACCGAAATGGTTCACTGGATGGTGCGCAACAACCTGAGGTGGGGACTGGAGTGCGTATCCGGCGTCCACGGGGTTGGGGCTGCCGCCGTCGTGGAACGCGAAAACTAAAGAACAGAATTTAGAAACCAAGGGGTTGCCAAATATCTCAAGGCAACCCCTTTTATTTTATAGCTATATCGCCAGGCGCACAAACTGGCTATTGAAGCTTTGTGCCTGTGATGTTACAATCATTTGCTGTGGGCCGCTAGCTCAGGTGGTAGAGCACCGCCCTTTTAAGGCGGTTGTCGGGGGTTCGAGCCCCCCGCGGCTCACCAAGTATTTCTGGAGCGACGCAGCAGTCTAACCGCAGATCAACCTCACGGTAGCGATATTCCCCGGCATAATCAGACGTACAGCGCCCCCGCTGACCTCAAGACGATCCAGGTCACGCTCCCTGGCATCACACAAATAAGCGCCTATTACTGCTCGATCTCGCATACTGAGTATTACCTTCGTGCCGGAATTTGTATATGTTATCAGCCGCACGATGATGCCCTGGCCGCGCGAGGCGGGCTTGACGACGGTGACCGCGACATCACCGCGATCAGTAGCTACAAGCCCTTTTATCAGGGATCGTACAGGAGTCAACTCATCACCAGCCAGCGGGCTATGCACTATCTGTCGCGATAGAACATCGATGCCGTTGGCATGCCAATCGCCCGACTCTGTGAAGAGCAGCGCATACTCGAACGTATAGCTGTAACGCTCGTGGCCCGTAGCCGGCATGGCCGGTATCGGTATCAGGCCGTACATCTTCTCCCGCAGGGCGTTACGCAATGCTACAGCCTGCACCCGCCCCTCCGCGCTGCAGAATACCGCCCCGGGCATGGCCAGCAGCACGGCGACTCCGTTGTCCGACGCACGGTCCCGCACATGGACGAACTGCTGCGCCGGCCAGAAAGTGGGATCATAGCCCTTCTTCAGCGGCCGCACGACGACGCCACCGGGGACATCCATGGCCAGTCCGTCGGGAGAGAGGCCAGTATCAAAACTGACGCACATCGTACGCCCCTCGGCGGCCCGCCCCTCCACGCTCAGTTGTATCACAGGCGAATCTTTTCGGAATAACATTAAGCGGCGAACTTCATGCCCATCGACATCGACGGCACAGGAGATCTCCAGTCCACCGTTATGCTCGCGAGCGTCAATGTGTGCCGATCGCTCGCTAGCCTTGACAACCTCTTTGAACATCCCGCCTTTGAACTCGTGCCCCATGCGCCATAACCCGCCCCGATCCTTATAGCTTACCAGGTCGTTCGATATCCCAGCCAAGAGCTGCCGCTGCGTATCAGGACGCCAGGCGCCGACGATACAACCGCCCGCAGTCTCATCCAGCTTTAAAACATAATGCCTGGTGCGTACCTCGACTATGCTGCCCTCCCTGCCGTACTCGGGCAAAGCACCGGCCTTAACAGAGGGTGTCGAAGCCTGACCCACCATCATCCTGGTGATCGCCGTCGTTGCTGTGGCCGCAGCCTGCTCCAGCCAAGGCACCTGCTCGTTATCGACCGTGGAATCGGGGGATGTGCCTGTAATGAAATCGTGATGGTTGGAGGCGGCGGCGTGCCACCATGAGCCCTTCAACTCGTACTCTATGGTCTTTTCCGCGCCGCGGTTCTGAGGCAGCAAAGCCGCCCCCTCGGCGAGGCAGAGCAGATCTATTGCCTCATGACAGCGCCTCTTCAGCGTGAACCGCGACGAGTAGAACCCCATCCAGTAGGGATTCGGATCGAAATCTAATACGGGAAGACGATCGCGGTGACAATCGACCAGGGCTAGATAGTCATCGATGCCGGCGTTCAACGCCCAGATGCCCGTCGACGGATAGTGCTTCCGGTTGTAACGATCGAGGAGGGATACCAGATGTGGGATCGGACTCACGAAGTCGCCGCCGATGGGGCAGCACATATAGGGGGTGCGGCTGCAGGGCGCGAGCC
>CAYGXY010000090.1:0-3323 GCA_964354045.1 uncultured Dehalococcoidales bacterium | reverse complement strand
TGACGATGAAATCCCCCTTTATTAAAGGGGGATCAAGGGGGATTTGCTATAGAGATTGCCACGTCGTCCTTCCATATACCTCAATATCATGGAAGGACTTCTAGCAATGACACGGTGATTTACCCCGGATCATCCGGTCGAGCCGCGTGATGACGGCGTATCGCGACAAAAAAGAGCGGCTGCGATATCGCAGCCGCTCTTTGCTATTTACAGGATGCGTAATTTCTAGTATTCAGGCATTGGAGGAGGAGCCATTGTATCCTTCTCCTTGATGTCTGCGATTAAGCATTCGGTAGTTAAAACCATAGCGGCTATACTGGCTGCATTCTCTAATCCTGCGCGTGTGACCTTTAACGGGTCGATAATGCCGCGCCTCTTCATATCGGCATACTCATCTCTGAGTGCATCATAGCCCATGCCGGCCTTCTTAGTTTTAACATAATTTACTACTACCGAGCCCTCTTTACCAGCGTTGGTTGCTATCATTCGCAGGGGCTCTTCAAGTGCGCGCTTGACAATAGCTACGCCGGTGGCCTCATCGCCTGTCGCTTTTACTTTGTTGATGGCTGGGATGCAATTAATAAATGCAACGCCGCCGCCAGGCACTATACCCTCTTCCACAGCAGCCCTTGTTGCGGAGAGAGCATCCTCTACGCGGTGTTTTTTCTCTTTGAGCTCTACTTCAGTAGCGGCTCCTACCTTTAGTACTGCCACGCCGCCAGCCAATTTGGCTAGTCTTTCCTGAAGCTTCTCTCTATCGAACTCTGAGGTTGTCTCATCGATCATGGTCTTGATCTGTTTTATTCGACCTTCGATAGCCTTATCGTTGCCTTTACCCTCAATGATAACCGTTTCCTCTTTGGTACAGATTATCTTGCGGGCTCGGCCAAGGTCTTCAACGGTAACAGAATCGATTTTACGGCCCATTTCCTCGGTGATAAGTTGTCCACCTGTGAGAGTTGCAATGTCTTCAAGCATGGCCTTGCGTCGATCGCCGAAACCGGGGGCTTTTACGGCTATGCAATTGATTATGCCTCTGAGCTTGTTAACAACGAGGGTGGCGAGTGCTTCGCTATCGACATCTTCAGCGATTATTACGAAGTTCTTGCTTACCTGAAGTAACTTCTCCAATGTAGGAAGAAGGTCGGAAACTGCGGATATTTTCTTATCGGTGATCAGGATATATGGATCCTCTAGGACGGCCTCCATCCTCTCCGGGTTGGTGACGAAGTATGGTGATATGTAACCGCGGTCGATCTGCATTCCTTCGACGTACTCGGTCTCAAACTTGATACCTTTCCCTTCTTCAACTGTGACCACTCCGTCCTTGCCGACCTTCTCCATTACCTCTGCAATGAGATTTCCGATTTCTTCATCGGCTGCTGAGATAGATGCTACCTGGGCTACCTGTTCTTTAGTAGTTATTGGTGTAGCCATTTTCTTCAGAGCTTCGACAACGGCAGCGGTACCTTTCTCGATGCCTTTCTTTATTCCCATGGGGTTGGCTCCGGCAGCGACGTTCTTCATGCCCTCATGCAACATTATCTGGGCAAGTACCGTAGCGGTAGTCGTGCCATCACCGGCGATATCATTTGTCTTTGTCGCAACTTCTTTGATAAGTTGTGCGCCGATGTTCTCGAATGGGTCCTGGAGATCGATCTCCTTCGCAATGGTGACACCATCGTTGGTGATGGTCGGTGGCCCGAACTTCTTATCCAGTACGACGTTTCTTCCTTTGGGACCTAATGTTATTTTTACTGCATTGGCAAGAGCATCAATGCCTTTTTTTAAACTCTTTCTTGATTCCTCACTATATATTAGCTGTTTTGCCATTTCCCCTCCTTTTCCATATGAAAATTATTGCCATTACTAGAAGATTTTTACTTGATCTTAGCTATGATATCGCTTTCACGCAGAATCAAATACTCTACATCACCCTCTTTGATCTCTGTCCCCGTGTATTTCTGATAGAGTACTTTATCGCCTTTTTTGACTTCCATTGGCATGCGATTCCCTTTGTCATCTAACTTACCGGGGCCAGCTGCCTCGATTACTCCGCGCTGGGGCTTCTCTTTTGCGGTATCGGGTAATATGATACCACCCTTGGTTTTTTGCTCTGCCTCAAGCGGTTTGACCACTACGCGGTCTCCTAATGGTTCAATTTTTAGTGCCACTCTTAGCCTCCTCCTATAGTATTAAATTTATCGCTCGAAAATTAGCACTCTCGCATGGAGAGTGCTAACATATATTAGTGCTGTTTCTGTGCTATGGCAAGTAAGTAATAGCCAGTTGTAATGGATATAGCATTGTGTAAAGGATAATAAGTCGTAAAATCTCTTTGTTATAGCTGAATATATCTCGATATCTCACTTAATCGATATATGCATACGTGGATCACATTATTGCTGTTGTATCACGGCGTTCGGCTTGACATCCAGGTATAAATCGGAGCGTTCGCCTCTTTTAATATGATAGTAGCCGCATGACGCGATCATAGCAGCGTTATCGGTGCACAGGATCGGGCTAGGTATAAATACCGGGAGTGAGGATTTGCTGACCATCTCTTTTCGCAGCGCCTGGTTAGCTGCAACTCCGCCGCATAGAAGAATATTGCATGCCCCTGAGCGCTCGGCGGCGGCTATCGTTTTGGTTACAAGTACATCTACCACTGATCTCTGGAAGCTGGCAGCTATCTCTGCTTTCTCGGTTTCTGCTAATGATTCGGGTTGTGAGTCTGACACGTCGCGATTATTGGAATGCTCTTCAACTAGACGCAGGACGGCTGTTTTCAGTCCGCTGAAGCTGAAGTCGTCGGTGTCTTTGAGCCACGCGCGCGGCAGGCGGTATCTCGAATCGTTCGCTCCACGTGCGGCTTTCTCAATCGCAGGTCCACCGGGGTATCCCAGACCCAGCAGGCGTGCTACCTTGTCAAAAGCTTCTCCGGCAGCGTCGTCCCTGGTCCTTCCGAGTATCTGGTAGCGTCCGTGATCCTGCATCAGAAGTATATCGCTGTGTCCTCCTGAAACTATGAGGCAGAGCGCGGGGAATTCGGGGGTGTTGTCCTCAAGCCAGTTGGCGTAGACGTGTCCTTCCAGATGGTTGACTCCGATCAGTGTGAGGTTATGAGCTGCTGCTAAAGCTTTTGCCGCGTTCACTCCAACAAGCAGCGAGCCGGCGAGACCTGGGCCGTTCGTCACCGCTATCGCGCTCAAATTCTTCCATGAGATGTCCGCTTGCTTCATCGCTTCCTTGATTATCGGAGTGATGGATAGCAGGTGTTGGCGCGAGGCTACCTCGGGCACTATGCCCCCGTAGCGTGCGTG